>DATHUZ010000685.1:0-2699 GCA_035461725.1 Anaerolineae bacterium | reverse complement strand
TTGCGAGGAACAAGAATGAGCAAGCTACCTACTTTACTTTGCCGCTTGCAGCTTTTCCCTCTTGACGGCGTGCATGGCCAGCACACGCTCCTTCACCTCGTCCAGGTAGCGCCCGCGCAGCGGGTAAAAGAACAGGATCAGGGCGCCGAGAAGCATCGCGACGCCCGGGATCAGGCCGACGAGGGTGCGGATGCCAAACAGGGCGCTGGCCGGCTGGTCGAGATAGATCACGCCCAGGTTGGCCTCGCGCGTCACAAACCCTGTCGCCTCCAGGATGAACGGGCTGAGCGCCAGGGCCACCGACTGTGCCGGCTTGGTGAGCAGCGCGTTCACACCAAAGAACGCCCCCTCGCGCCGCACCCCCGTGCGCACCTCGTCCTCGTCGGCCACCTGTCCAAATAGCACGTTGGTCAGCGTCTGTGGCCCCGACAGCCCGAACCCCGCCACCGCCAGGCAGACGGGGATGAGCGCCGCCGGCACCACGGTGATCAGCAGCAGGGCGACCCCGGCGATCACCAGCAGGAGCTGCTGCGCGCCGGCCACGCCCAGCCGCCGCCGAAAGACGGCCGTCAGAGGCACGCCGATGATCAGCGGCACAAAGAGTGTGGCGATGAGCAGGATGGCACTCATTTGCAGCACATAGTCGGCCACGTAAAAGATGGTGCCGAGCAGCAGGGCCTGCATCAAAATCGACATAAAGTTGGCGGCGACGAGGATCAGGAAGGACTTGCTGGTGAAGGTGTAGCGGATGGCGGGCCACAGCGCCAGTGGCTTGTCGACCTGCGTGAACTCGGGCCGCTCCTTCACCTTCAGGGTGGTGAGCACGATCATGGTAGCGCTAAAGAGGCCGATGCCGATCATCGCCGTGCGCAGCGGCACCAGCGACGCGGCGCCTTCGGCGCCCGTGCGAAAGAGATCGGGGATCACAAACCCGCCGATCAGCCCGAGCAGGCCAAAGAGTGACGACGAGATCTGCAGCCCGTTCCGCTCCGCGTCCGACTCTGTCACCTCGGGCAGCAGCGCCGAGTAGACGAGGCCGATCATGGTGTATGCAGTGTCGTAGAGGAGCATTGTCACCAGCATCCACCAGAAGATGGACGTGTCGGCCGCGCCGGCCGGGGCGAACCAGACGAGGATAAAGGTGAGCGCCAGGAAGGGGGCCGTGAAGCGCATGTAGGGGATGCGCCGGCCGTGGCGCGAGCGGGTGCTGTCGGTGATGTAGCCAAAGAGCGGATCGTTGATCGCGTTCCACACCGCGTAGGCCGCCGACGCGACGGCGATCCAGCGCGCCGCCAGGCCGAGATAGTCCTGGTAAAAGATCGGCAGCAGGGCACCGTAGGTGCCCGAGATGAGCGACGTGCCGAGGGCTGCCAGCCCCCAGACCACCTTGTAGCTCGTGCTGAGCCTGGTCGGCTGCCCGGCCGTCGCACTGCGGCTCACCGTCGTCATGGTCTCCTCCTTGTAAATGGGCAAATGGTCGCGGGGACCCCGCCCCTGCATCGCCTACCAGATGCCCGGCAAAAGGCGAAAGCGGGTTCGATCCGCATACTCGACATAACCTGCCAGCGACTCTTTGAGGGTCGTGTCCTCCAGCGCGGTGCGCATTACCACGGCCCCGACCGTGATGGCGGTGGGGATGAGGGCCCAGAGCGAATCGAGCAGCAGCGGCATGGCCAGATAAACGACGATGCCGCCGGCATAGCCCGGGTGCCTGACGAGGCGATAGGGGCCGCCGGTCACCACCTTCTGGCCGCGGTCCACCTGGATGCGAATGACGGCGGAAAAGTAGGCGTTGGCGGCAAAGGCCCAGGTGGAGAAGGCATAGCCCGCGACCAGCAGCCCGCCGGCGATCGCCTGTAGCGTGAGTGAGAGGTTGGGCGACCAGCCGAGCCGCTCGTCGAGGCCGGCCACGATCCAGATCGCCAGGGGGCCGAGCAGCGCACCTACCAGGAGCAGCGGGCGGTCGCGGCCCTGGCCGAACCCCTTTTCCACCGACTTGCCGCGCTCGGCCAGCAGGTCGGGGTTGGCCCGCCAGGCGAGTACCCGGCTGAGGAACGTGCCGGCCCAGTGGGCAATGACATAGACCCAGGCCGCGGTCCACGTCCAGGTGCCGGCGGCGAGAAAGAGGACGAGGGGGAGCAGAACGACGATGACGAGAAAGCTGAGCACGGCGCGCGGGGTGAATCCCCCCGTCGCCGTCTTGCCTGTCTCTGCCGGAGCCGTGGGTGGTTGAACTGACATCTTCCTCCTCCACTCATCGAGCCGTGTTGTTCCTCGTGCCGCCCCATTGTACCACACGACGTTCTGGGCTGCAACCCTGTCCCCGTGGTGATTACCGACAATAAATCGCGCCCACTTGAAGCCCCCGGCGTCGAGCGTGCTGAAAAGCCGGGATCAAGCCACAGAGGGCACAGAGAACACAGAGGGTCCAGTCTTGCCATCCTGGCCAACTCGATGTTATAATGCGGGCTGATGAACCCTTTATGACTTCAGAGATTGTCGGTGAGGTTTGACATAATCATCCTTTGGAGACTGCGATGACCGTTGCAATCTACTATTTCACGGGAACGGGCAACTGCCTTGCCGTCGCGCGTAAGGTGGCGGCCGGGCTGGGATGCCAGCCGGTTTCGATCGCCGAGGTGATCGACGAGCCGGCCATTCGGACGGACGCCGACACGGTCGGCATCGTGTTTCCCGAC
>DATHUZ010000684.1:0-4274 GCA_035461725.1 Anaerolineae bacterium | reverse complement strand
GGCGAGGTGTACGCTGTAGAGGTGCACGACGTCGCCACCGGCAGCACCGCCAACCTCACGCCCGGCACGTCCGACTCGATCCAGCCCGACGTCGATTGGTCGCCCGGCGGCGCCGAGCTCACGTTTAGCTCCGACCGCGCCGGCACCTTTGACACGTACGCCGTCTCGGCCACCGGCGGCGCCCCGCGCCTCGTCTGGGCCAGCCCGCGCCCCCACTGGGGCGCCCGCTGGTCTCCGGACGGGAGCCACCTGGCCGTCGTCGTCGAGTCGAGTGGGCAGGACACGGCCATCTATCTCGCCCCCGCCGCGGGCGGCGACGCCTGGCCCATCGGCGTTGGCGACACGCCGCTCCCCGCCGGCGACCCGGCCTGGTCTCCCGACGGCACACGCCTCGCCTTCTCCTCGAACGCAGGCGAGCGCCACCGGGTGGGTGTCTTGAACCTGGCAACCCGCGCCATCGACTGGCTGACCGGCGAGGACACCGACGCCGGGCAGGTCGACTGGTCCCCCGACGGCCGCTCGCTGGCCTACGTCATCTCCCATGGCCCCCTAACCGAGCTGGCCGTGCTCGATCTGGCTTTGCGCCGGACCGTCACCTTCCAGGTGGCCCCCGGCGTCCACCACCGCCCCCGCTTTGTCGGCCCCCGTCACCTCGTGTTCGCCTTCGACAACCCCGCCCACCCGCCCGACCTGTGGCTGCTCGACCTCGCGAGCGCCGAGCTGCGCCAACTCACCCACTCACTGCCCGCGGAGCTGCGTGACGCGCCCTGGGTTGTGCCCGACCTCGTCACCTACCCCAGCCTCGACGGCACGCCGGTGCCGGCCCTGCTCTACACGCCCGCGGGCTCGGGCGACGAGCCGCCGCCCGCCGTCGTCTATGTCCACGGCGGCCCGGGCTGGCTCACCCAGGTGACGTGGGACCCCGTGGTACAGCACATGGTGTCGCGCGGCTGGGCCGTCCTGGCACCCAACTATCGCGGCTCGACCGGCTATGGCCGCGCTTGGCAGCTTGCCAACCGCTTTGACCTGGGCGGCTGCGACACCCGCGACGTTGTCGCCGGCGCCGATTACCTCGTCCGCGAGCGCCTGGCCGACCCGCGCCGCATCGCCCTCACCGGCCGGTCGTGGGGCGGCTACCTGACCATGACCGGCCTGACGTTTTACCCCGACCGCTGGGCGGCCGGCTCGGCCGTCGTGCCCTTTCTCAACTGGTTCACCGCCCACGCCAACGTCCGCCCCGACCTCCAGCACTGGGACCTGGAGAATTTCGGCCACCCGGAGCGCGACCGCGACCTCTACCACGAGCGCTCCCCCTTCTTTTTCCTGGACAGGGTCACCGCCCCCGTCCAGCTCATCTGCGGCGCCCACGATCCGCGCTGCCCGGCGAGTGAGTCGATCCAGGCGCGCGACGCCCTCGTCACCGCGGGCAAGCCGTGCGACCTGCTCCTCTACGAGGACGAAGGCCACTCTTTCCTCAAAACCGAGAACGTCGTCGACGCCGAGCTCCGCCGCGTCGCCTTTCTTGCCGCCGCCCTTGACAAGCCTCTGGCGTAAGCCGGGGGTGTGGTGAACGCTCGCCTGGGGCTGGTGAAACCGTGGGCCTTCTTAACGCAGAGGCGCAGAGGCGCAGAGGCGCAGAGTTTCGAGTCGGTTTGGCGATGGTTGTGTGCATCTGTGCGTCTCTGCGTCTCTGCGTTGTATGGCTTTTTCAGATCGAATGGATCAACCTGCGCACGACATCCGGTTTGGCACCGGCCTCGACATGTGCTACAATAGGCGCCACGACAAGACCAGGATGGAGAGTCATGGCGCGCATCGTCTTTATGGGAACACCCGAATTTGCCGTGCCCACGTTACAGGCGCTCGCCGCGCGGCACGAGGTCGCGGGCGTCGTCACCCAACCGGACCGCCCCGCGGGGCGGGGCCGCGAGTGCACCCCGCCGCCGGTCAAAGAGGCGGCGGCGGCACTCGGCATCGAGGTCTTGCAGCCCCGCTCGCTCCGCCCGGCCGAGGTGGTCGCCCGGCTCGCCGCCTGGCGGCCCGACGTCATCGTCGTCGCCGCGTTCGGCCAGATCCTGCCGCCCGCCGTGCTCGACCTGCCGCCCCACGGCTGCCTCAACGTCCACGCCTCGCTCCTGCCCCGTTACCGGGGTGCCGCGCCCATCAGCGCCGCCATTCTGGCCGGCGACGACGTCACCGGCGTCACCATCATGCGCATGGATGAGGGGTTGGACACCGGCCCGATCCTGTCGCAGGCCAAACAGCCGATCGGTCCGGAGGATACAACCGGCACGCTCAGCGCCGCGCTCGCGCAGCTCGGTGCAAGGCTCCTGGCCGAGACACTGCCCGCCTGGCTGGCCGGCGAGATCGAGCCACAGCCCCAGGATGAGACGTCGGCCACCTACTGCCAGATGCTCACCAAAGAGGATGGCCAGCTCGACTGGTCCGCACCCGCCGTGATGCTCGACCGCCAGGTGCGGGCCGTCGACCCCTGGCCCGGCGCCTACAGCACCTGGCAGGACCGCCGCCTTCAAGTGCGCCGCGCCCGCCCGCGCCCCGACTGGCGCGGCGACGCCGTGCCGGGGCAGGTGGTCGAGCTCGAGCCGGGCATCGGCGTCGCTGCGGGCGAGGGCGCGCTGGAGCTGCTCGAGGTCCAGGTCGCCGGCAGAAAGCCGATGGATATCGTGCGATTCACGCATGGGCAGCGCGAATTCGTGGGAAGCGTGTTGCGTCAGCCGGAGGGCCGCGCTTGACTAATTCGCCCGATTCGCGTACAATAAATATTCGACGCCTGTGCGCCTGGCGAATGCGCATGCGTACGGGACAGGGAAACGTAAGGATTAGGCGTGTTTGAGAATCTGTCGGACAAACTACAGGGCGTATTTGACAAGCTCTCGAACCGCGGCAAGCTGACGGAAGCCGACGTCGACGCCGCGATGCGCGAGGTTCGCCTCGCGCTGCTCGAAGCGGACGTCAACTTTAAGGTCGTCAAGGACCTGATCGCCCGCGTGCGCGCACGGGCCGTCGGCGCCGAGGTGATGCGCAGCCTGACGCCCGCCCAGCAGGTGATCAAGATCGTGCACGAGGAGCTGATCGCCACCCTCGGCACCGCCGATCACCTCAACCTGTCGGGTCCTGCGCCGCACGTCCTGATGCTCGTCGGCCTGCAGGGCTCGGGCAAGACGACCATGGCTGCCAAGCTGGCGCTCAACCTGCGCAAGAACGGCCAGCGCCCATTGATGGTCGCCGCCGACACCTACCGCCCTGCCGCCGTCACCCAGCTCGAAGTGCTGGGCAAACAGCTCGACATCCCGGTCCACTCTGAGGGAACCAAGGTGCCGCCGCCCACCATCTGCACCAACGCCCTCAAGCGCGCGAGAGAGGCCGCCTACACCACGGTCATCATGGACACGGCCGGCCGTCTCCACATCGACGATCAGATGATGCACGAGCTGGAGCAGATCAAGGCCAAGACCTCGCCGCAAGAAGTGCTCCTGGTCGTGGACTCGATGACCGGCCAGGACGCCGTGCGTGTCGCCGACGAGTTCAACAAACGCGTCGGCATCACCGGCCTGATCCTCACCAAGGTGGACGGCGACGCCCGGGGCGGTGCCGCCATCTCGGTGCGCTCGGTAACAGGCGTGCCCATCAAGTTCCTGGGCACGGGCGAAAAGGCAGACGCGTTGGAGGTGTTCCACCCGGACCGCCTGGCCGGACGAATCCTGGGCATGGGCGACGTCCTGACCGCCATCGAAAAGGCGCAGGAGGTGATGGATCAGGACCAGGCGATGAAGATGGGCCAGCGCCTGGTGAAAGGCGAGTTCAACCTGGAGGATTTTCGCGATCAGCTCCAGCAGATCAAAAAGATGGGGCCGATCGGCCAGTTGCTTGAGATGATCCCGGGCATGGGGCAGTTGACCCAAGACCTTTCGCCCGACGTGACCGATCAACAGATGAAAGTGATCGAGGCGGTTATCAACTCGATGACGATTGAAGAGCGCCGCAATCCGCGCATCATCAACGCCAGCCGCAAGCGTCGCATTGCACGCGGTTCCGGCACGACGGTGACCGAGGTGAACGACCTGCTCACCCAGTTCCGCCAGATGCAAAAGATGATGAAGCAGCTTACCGGCGGCGGCAAGCGTGGCCGTGGCATGCGCGGCCTGATGGGCATGCTGGGTGGCATGAAGTAAAGCCTGTCCTGCATCGACCACAAGATCACGACGAGCCAGACGAGAAGGAGGTAGGAAAGCAAATATGGTAAAAATTAGACT
>DATHUZ010000683.1:0-10727 GCA_035461725.1 Anaerolineae bacterium | reverse complement strand
GTCTCTGGCCACAGGAGGCAACCATGCAGAATCACCCAACCTGGCTCAAACCGCTGGCGATCGTCGTCGCCGCCACAATTGCCGCCGTGCTCATCGGCGGTGTGCTGATGGTTCCTTACCGGAGCCTGAAAGCACCGGAAGGCTACGACCAGCCACGCGCCCACTGGAACACCAAAAACAGCACCCGGTTCGACGGTGCCAACCTGGAGGAGGTGGCATCGCTCGTCAGCCGCGCGGTCTATCCTGCCACGCAGCAAGAGAACCGCCCTGCCCTCGTTCTCCTCTATCCGCTTGACGACTGGCAGAGCGGGCTGCAGGCAGCCAGCCTTTTGCGCCCTTTGAACGCGATCCTGCTGCCGGCGACGACCGTCGTCGGCGAGGAGATCGCACGCCTTGGCCCGACAGGTAGCGAGTCGCTCGACGGGACAGAGGTACTGCTGCTTGGCGGCGTTGAGGACCCCGGCGGATTCGCGAGCCGCCCCCTTGAGCCGGCCGACATCGCTGCTCTCGCCGGCGACAACGCACAGCGTGCCATTGTCGTGGACCGCGACGACCCCGCCACCGCCCTGCTCGCCGCTCCGTGGGCAGCCTACAGCGGCGACCTCGTCGTGTTTGACGCGGCCGACGTGCCCGGCGGAATGCCTGCCTACGCCCTGGGAGACGTGGCGGCTGAGGGCCTCACGCGCATCAGCGCCGAGGACCCTTCGGCGACCGCGGTACGTTTTGCTTCCTACAGCGATCCCGACAATCCGTCGTTTGGCTGGGCGTTCAACGCCGACACCGTCCCCGGCTACCGCGCCTACACCCTGGCCCGCCCCGACGATCCGGCCATGGCTCTCTTGAGCGCCAACCTCGCGCGGCGCGGCAAGCCGGGCCCGCTCCTCTGGGTAAACGAGCGCACTCTGCCGCAGGTCGTCAACAACTATCTCTGGTCGCAGCGTGCCGCGTTCTGGGTCACCCCCAGCGAAGGGCCGTTTCATCACTTCTGGGTGCTCGGTGACACGAACATGGTCTCGTTTCCTACCCAGGGCCAGGCCGACTATGCCGTCGAAATCGGACCGTACCTGGGCAAGGGCATCGGCGCCAGTGGCGTCGACATGCTCGCGGCCGGTTGGGTGATGCTCGGCATTGCCTCGGCTCTCTGGATCCTCTTTCACCAGGCGCGCTTTTTGCCGCACCAGAGCTGGGTCATGAGCCTCGCCTGGCCTCTGCTCGCCCTGATGCTCGGCCCCTTTGGCCTGCTGCTCTACTATCTGGCCTACAAGTGGCCCGTGATGCAGAGCGGCAAGATGACCATGTGGGATCGCCCACTTTGGGTACAGGGCCTGGTGGCCACCGCTTCTGCTGTCGGCTTTGGCGCGTCGCTCATGATCCTGGCCGGTTATCTCACCACCGTCTTTGGCGTGCCCCTGATCCCAAACGCTGCCCCGGGCGCCTTTCTCCTGGGCACTCCCATGATCCTGATTATGATCATCAACTATGTCGTCGCGGTGCTGGTGTCGTGGCTCCTCTTCCAGACACCCATGCTGGCGCGCTTTTACGGCCTGTCGTACGACCAGGCACTGCCCAAAGCGCTGCCGATGGTGCTCATCTCGATGACCGCCGCTGCCATCGGCATGAACCCGGCGATGTGGTGGTTTATGATGAGCCGCCTGAGAATGCCGGACGAGGAATCGATCCTCTGGTTCGGCATCATGTTTGTCACCGCTTTGACGGCCTTCCTGGTCGCATGGCCGGTCAACTACCTGCTCGTGCGCGCCGAGCGCAAGAGCGGGTTGATGTAGGAGGCGTTGGATGCGAAACGTTTTGTTAGCACTCCTCGGCGTAACCATCGGGGTAGTAGTCGTCATGGCAGGCCTGGTGCTGTACGAGAGGGCCTTTATTCCATCACAAGAGCCGGGCGAGCTTCCTTTGTTGCAAGCCAACCAGAGCCTTGTCACCGTCAACACTACCCGTGTTGGCTCTGATGACCCACTCGAAACGGCTGTTGCCGTCTCGAACATGATCTACCCGGCGACCGAAGAGGAGAATACACCCGGTGCCGTCATCCTCGTCAATAGAGACAACCTGGCCGAGGTTTTGGTCGCTGCCAGCCGCTTCCAGCACCACCCCGTCGATGCGCCCTTGCTCTACGTCGACCAGAACAGCCTTCCCGAGATCACTCGCAATGAGCTGCTCCGCCTGCAGCCTGAGGGAGTTCCTGTCGATGGCAACGTGCAGGTGTACATCGTTGGCACCATCGGCGACAACGTGGTAGACGAGGTGGAGGAGATGGGTTACAAAACGCGGGTAGTGCGAGCCGACACTCCTGTCGATCTGGCTGTTCTCGCCGACGACTGGACGGCGACCCAGCATGGCGACCACCGGAACGAGGTCGCCATCGTGAACCTCGATCGGCTCGAGGAAGGCGTGCCAAGCGCCTTCTGGAACGCGCACCGGGGCGACGGCCTGGCTTTTGTCACCGATCAGGGCGTGCCCGAGGCGACCAGAGAGATGCTCCGCCGCCGCGCGAATGGCCCCTGGCTCTACCTCTTTGGCGACGAGTCGGTCATCCCGCCATCGGTTGCTCGCGACCTCGCCCAGTTGGGCCACGTTACGCGCATCAACGCGCCCGACGCTCCTGGAACAAGTGCCTTCTTTGCCGCCTTCCGTGACGAAGGCGAAGACTGGGGCGCCTGGTTCTGGCAGGCCGCGCGCACCTTTGGTTGGGGTATCTCTGAGGCGGGGCACAACGCCATCTTTGTCCGGCTCGACGGGCCGGCCGGCTGGCAAAACGCCATCGTCGCCACCACCCTGAGTCACATGGGCAAGCACGCCCCCGTCCTGATCCTCGAGGGTGATACCATTCCCGAGCCGGTTACCGCCTATCTGGCGACGATCAGGCCGTACGAGACGGCGCCGCGGCAGCAATTGCTGAACCATGGCTTGATTATCGGGGGAGAAAACACAATCAGTTGGGAGACACAGGCACAAATTGATCTGCTGCTCGAGGCGTATCCCTCTCGACAGGTGGGCGCAGTTGCAGCGGACGGGGGTGAGTAACAGTGAACCAGACCAAGACGAGAGAAGCCGAAATGCAGACGACACACACCCAAAGCGAAATGCAGAAAATGGCCGCGCGCGTCGAGCGACACCACACCGCGCCCATGCCCGACGCTCAGGCCCCCGAACCACACCCTTTCCCCGCAAGCGTGATCACCACACTCTGGCTCGGCATCGTAGGCGGGGGCGTGCTCGGCCTCTTTGTCGGAGTGTTGTTGCAGAACAACGTCCTGGTTCTTCCGAGCATGGAGGGCCTCTACTCGATGGCGCCCTTTACCTTCCAGTTCTTCTGGTTGATCGCGGGCATCACCCTGGGTATCGTCGGAGCCGCCGTCGCCACCTTGCTCATTCCACCACCCGCTTACCGCGCAGACCACGCGGAACATCCCGAGCATGTCGATGTCGACAGCGTCGAAACCGGAAACATCCTGGAGGTCGACCTGGATGACGACGGGAAGTAACAGGCCGCCCGGCGCCTTGCCCTCCGAAACCCACGTGGGGCATATCCGTCTCCGTGTGCCCGATATCGAGCGCTCCCTTTCCTTCTATCGTGACCTGCTTGGCTTTCGTCTCGTCACAGAAGATCCGGGAGACGTCGTGCTCTCTGCTTCCGGCCACGCGCCCTATCACATTCTCCTGTCGGGGGACCCGTCGGCTGCTCCCCGGCCGCCGCGCACCACCGGCCTCTACCACCTGGCGATCCGCTTTCCCGACCGCCCGGCCCTGGCGTCCCTCCTGGCTCGCTTATTGGAACACGGCTGGCCCCTGCACGGCGCCTCCGACCATGGTGTCAGTGAAGCCATCTACCTGGCCGACCCTGACGGCAACGGCATCGAGCTGTACGTGGACCGGCCGCGCTCGACCTGGCGTCGCGTCGGTGGCCAGATTGCCATGACCACCGAACGGCTTGACTTTGAGGGCCTGCTGGCCGAGGCGGGCCACGAGCGCCGCGTACGATGGCAGATCGATCCCGCCACCGACCTGGGGCACATTCACCTCCAGGTCTCTGACCTGGGCCGGGCGGAGCGCTTTTACACCACCCTCGGCCTTGAGGTGACGCAGCGCAGCTACCCCGGTGCCCTCTTTTTATCAGCCGGTGGGTACCATCACCACGTGGGGCTGAACGTCTGGGCAAGCCAGGGTGCCCCTGCCCCGCCGCCCGGCGCGCGCGGGCTCGTGTCTTTCTCTCTCGTTCTGCCCGACGACGATAGCCTGGGTGATCTGGTCGGTAGATTACAGCGTGTCGAGGTCGGGCCGGCGCAGCGCCTCAACCACGGTTCCGCGCGTGGGTTGCTCGTCCACGATCCCGACGGAATCGGCATCGAGCTTCTTGTCCTGCAAGATTCCTGACCAAAGAACTGTATATATATCCCGATCTATATCTCTGACATGTATCCCGATACATAGACAGCGCTTCGATCCTGTGGTACGATAGAGATAGGTCGTGGGCCACGCTGCCCCGGCCACATCGACAACGGCCCCCACCCCAGAAGTCGACGTGGACAACACGAGTCAAAAAGAGTGGATCGACAGAGAGCTGTCTGATCCTGATACTGTGATTCCAATCAGCTTTCACGAAAGGAAGGGTGACACATGAACGATTACGAGCGTACGGAAACCGATCCACGCTATGAAAGACGCGACAACCCTGCGGTTGTCGACACCGGGCCTGACGAGGTCGAGATCTATGATCGCCCCGATACCACGCCCCGCACTGAGAGCACGGGGATGGGCATGTGGGGTGGCCTCCTGATCCTGATCGTCGTCGCGGTATTGGTCGTGCTCTTGCTTCTCTTCCTCTTCTAGCCACGTGCTGAGAGCAGAAGGGAGAGTAAAAGGTATGAATCGCGGACAAGCCGTGACGGTTGTTACCAGGAATGGCAAACGCGGCACAATCGACACGACGTCGCGGACCGATGATGACCAGGTCGTGATCCACATGGAGGATGGGCAGCATGTGTTGGTTCCCCTCGCTCTCCTGAGCGAGCGTGACGATGGGACCTACTATCTGCCGGCTGAGCTTGTTCAGTTGGAGGATGACAAGGCCGGTGACGTCGAGCGACTGGTGATGGTCATTCCTGTTCTGGCCGAAGAGCTCGAGGTTGAGAAGCGACGCGTCGCCCATGGCGGCGTGCGAGTTCAGAAAAAGGTGCACGAACGCGAGGTGGTGATCGACGAGCCGCTTTTCGAAGAAGAGATCCAGATCGAGCGCGTGTCCGTCAACGAATTCGTAGACGAGCCGCCTTTGGCCCGGCGCGAGGGCGATACACTCGTCATCCCTCTTCTCGAGGAAGTGACCGTCGTCGAGAAGCGACTGAGGGTGCGAGAGGAACTTCGTATCACCAAGGAACGAAAGAACGTACGCCACCCCGAACGTGTCACGCTGAGAAGTGAAGAGGCTGTGGTGGAGCGCATCGACATAGAGCCGGCCGGATAGCGCCAGGTGCGTTTATCAACCGGTTCACAAGCTATGAATATTCTATAGAAACAGGAGGTACAAGTGGCAAAAACTGTTATTGCTGTATATCGAGACGCCGAAGCCGCCGAGGCGGCTGTTGAAGATCTGCTGCGCAACGACTTTACCCGGAACGACATCAGTGTCGTTGCCAGGGACACTCGCGAGGAGCTCAAGGTCGACTACGAGTCGGACGACCCTGGTGAAGGTGCGGCCGCGGGCGCGGGCTTTGGTGCCGTGCTTGGTGGCGCTGCCGGTCTGCTGGCCGGCCTCGGCGCCCTGACGATCCCGGGCATCGGCCCCATCGTCGCCGCGGGCCCGATTGCTGCCGCCCTGGCGGGTGCCGGCATCGGCGCGGCCGCGGGCGGCATCACCGGTGCCCTGGTAGACTGGGGTGTGCCTTCCGAAGATGCCCACATCTATGGTGAAAGTGTCCGGCGCGGCGGCATCCTTGTGTCCGTCCGAGCTTCTGATGCCCGCGCCCAGCGCGCGGCCGAGATTCTCGAGCAGAACAGTCCTGTCGACGTGAAGCGTCACGCCGAGACGTGGCGCGAGCGTGAAGGCTGGACTCGATTTGACGAGCGCGCCGGCGAGCTGAGCAGGGATGAGCTGACGATCCCAATCGTCGAAGAGGACATCCGGGTTGGCAAGCGCCGGACGACCGGTGCTGGCGTGCGCGTCGAGCGTTACGTGACCGAGACCCCTGTCGAGGAGCAGGTCCGGCTGCGTGATGAGCACGTTGAGGTTGAACGCCGCAGGGTCGACCGCCCGGCTTCCGATGTCGACTTTGACGCCTTTGAAGAGGGCACCATCGAGATCATCGAGGAGCACGAAGAGCCCGTGGTCGAAAAGCAGGCTCGGGTGGTCGGAGAGGTCGCCGTCAAGAAGGAAGCGCGCGAGCGCGTCGAGACCGTCACTGGCAAAGAACGCCGCACTGACGTCCGCGTTGAGGATCTTGACGACACCCGCGAGTTCAGGGATCTCGATGATCCCGGCGAAGTAGCCTATCTCGGCTACGAGAACGAGTGGCAGCGCCACTGGCAGAGCAACTATGCCAACACCGGCCGGAACTTTGACAACTATCGCGGTGCCTACGTGTATGGCTGCCGCCTCTACGATGCCGACGTGGGTGACTGGAACGCGGCCGAGCCCACGGCCCGCCGTTACTGGGCGGAAAACTATCCGAACCAACGGTGGGAAGACTATCGCGACGCGGTGCGCCAGGGCTTTATGGTCTGCGAGCGCCGGTAAGCGTATCCTGGCGCTAGCACTGCCTGTAGAAAAGACGTGGCTCCCCGGCCCAACCGGCCGGGGAGCCGCTTTGATAGGCGGGCCTTGAGGTAGCTACCTCAAGATCGGCTCTCTCTGAGGTTCTGTCAGAAAATCAACTCCCTCTTCCGTCACCAGCACGTCCTCTTCCAGCCCCACGTAGCCATAGCCCGCGACGTCGATCCCCAGCTCGAGCGTGTACACCTGCCCCACCTCCACGGGCAGCTCAGGCGTGTCGCCGTAGCGTGGCCAGCGCGGGCCGAGCAGTGCCCCGCCGTCGTGCGCCAGGCGGCCCAGTTGGTGACCTGTCGCGTGTTTGTATTCCGGGTAGCCTGCCTGCACCACCACGCCGCGCGCCGCGGCATCCACCTGCCACCCTGGCATCCCCGGCTTGAGCAGCTCTGCCGCTGCCTGGATCGCACGCACGACGGTGTCGAACGCTTGCTGTACCGGCTCAGGCGCGCTCTGCTCACCTGCTGCCGTCATATAGACGACCCGTTGCACGTCCGAGCAGTACCCCTTCTGCTTGACTCCAAAGTCAAAATGAACCAGCTCTCCGCGCGCTACCTTTTGCTCGGTGCGCCCCACGTGGCCCACCGGCGACTCGGGCCCCGCGTTTACGGTTGGGCAGTGCCCTTCGTGCCACGCCGGCTCCAATCCCCGCTGTGCTACTTGGCCCAGCATCCAGTCACCGATCTCGATCTCGGTCATGCCTGGCCGGATGCGGTTGAACATCTCGTCATAGATCTGGCGCGTCGTCTCGATCGCTGCCTGGATGCGCGCCACCTCACCCCGCGTCTTGCGCCCGCGCAGCCGGCTGATAATTCCCTCGGCCGGCTCGAGGCGCCCCGCGTACGGTGTCCCCTCCAGGTAACCCATCAGCACCTTGTACAGGCCGTGGCCCAGCCCATCGGCCAGCACGTCATTCTCTGAATAGTTCACGGCGATGCGTGCCGGGTCGACCCGCTCGATCGCGCGCAGCAGCTCTGGCTGGATCGACTCGTCATACGACACGACCACGGGGTACGCCCCTGTGGCCCGTGCCGCCTCTACCTCGAACCGCCCCACGATCGCGACCGGCTCTGCCGCCGGCGTGAGGATCAGCGCACTCTGCCACGTCAGATCGGCGTCGCCATAGATGAGCGGCAGCACCGGGTCCCCACCCGCCGATGTCTCTCGCACCAGCGTGAGCCACAGGTCCACTCCCAGCTCCGACAGAATGCCGGCCGCTTGCTTGACTTTTTCACCCACCAACGAGATCATGCTCTTCTCCTTTCCTTCTGTCTCAGCCCCATAATCCTTCCGGCCCCTCCGCGTCATACAGGCTCACTTCTTCCAGGGTGTTCGCGTCCTCGCGGTAATGCGCCCCGTGCGACTGCCGGTTGTGCCAGGCCGCGCGCGTCACCACCCACGCCGACTGCGCCATGTTTCGTAGCCCGATCAGGTCGTCACTCAGGCATGTCGTGCGGTAGAATGCGTCGATCGACTCCCACAGGTGGTTCAGGTCGCGCAGTGCCCGCGCCAGCCTCTTCCCGCTGCGTGCCAGCCCCACGTAGAGCCACATCACGTGCTGGATCGTCCGCCTGTCGCGGTAGACCAGCACCGGGTCGGCGAGCGCATTGTCACCCACGTCCTCCCACGGCGGCACCTGGCCCTCGGCTGCCAGGCGCAGGTCGCCGCGCGCCGCGATGTCGCGCGCCGCGCGGTCGCCCCACACCAGCCCTTCCAGCAGCGACGTGCTCGCCAGCCGGTTCGCGCCATGCACGCCCGTGCAGCTCACCTCCCCCGCGGCGTACAGCCCGTCGATCGTCGTCCTTCCCCGGCCGTCCACCAGCACCCCGCCGCAGAAATAGTGCGCCGCCGGCACCACCGGGATCGGCTCGACGCTCACGTCGATGCCCACTTCCAGCGCCGTCCGATAGATCGTCGGAAAGCGCTCGCGAATGCGCCCCGCGGGCATGTGCGACGCCAGGTCGAGCAGCACGTGTGGGTAACCATGCTCGATCATCTCCTGGTGGATGGCGCGTGCCACCACGTCGCGTGCTGCCAGGTCTCCCCACTCTGGCGCGTACTCGTCCATAAAGTGACGTCCATCCGGCGTGTACAGCCGCCCTCCCTCCCCACGCACCGCCTCAGAGACGAGAAAGTTGCCGGCGCCGGGCACCGCCAGCGAGGTGGGGTGAAACTGCACGTATTCGGCATTCACCACCCGTGCCCCTGCCCGGTACGCCATCGCCAGCCCATCGCCCCGCGCCCCCTCCGGGTTCGTCGTGTAGCGATAGATCTGCCCCAGCCCTCCCGTCGCCAGCACCGTCGCCTGCGCCAGCACCCGGTGCACCGCTCCCTCTTCGCGGTCGAGCACGTAGGCACCGTGGCACGTGATCGGCCGGTAGACGGCCAGTGGATCGCGCAGGTGGTGCGACGAGGTGATCAAGTCCACCGCCGTCGCCGCGGCCATGAGTCTGACGTTGGGCAGCGCTTCCAGGCGTTCGATCAACGCCCTCTCGATCGCCCGTCCCGTGGAGTCGCCCACGTGCAGCACGCGCGGCAGTGAATGTCCACCTTCCAGCGTGTACAGCAGCTCGCCATCCACGTTCCTGTCGAACGACACCCCCGCCTGCTCGATCAGCACCTCGTGCACCAGCGCCGGCCCCTCTTCGGCCAGCAGGCCCACCGTCTCCGGCAGCGACAGCCCGGCCCCGGCCGCCAGAATGTCACGCACCAGCAGCTCCGCCGTATCGCCCGGGCCGCGGCTCACGATCCCGCCCTGCGCGTAGCGTGTGTTCGACTCCTGCGGCTCGGTGCTGCGCGTGACCACCACCACCTGGCGCTGTCCGTCGCCCGCCAGCCGCAGGGCGGCGACCGCTCCTGCGATCCCCCACCCGATCACCAACGCATCGGCTTCTATCACCACTCCCCCACTGCCCTTCTCTCCATGCCACACGCCTGCCCGGGCCGGCCTCCAACCGCCCCCCTCTTGGCCCCACACCAATGCACCATCAATCCAGGCCGCTGCACCGCGCTCTCCTCTTCTCCCTCTCTCCGTGTATCTCCGTTCGTCTCTGTGTATCTCCGTGTAACAATTCTCCGCGCAGCGTAACTAGACCGCCAGCATGCGCTCCAGCGCCAGCCGCGCCAGCCGGGCAATGTCGTCGTCCACCGTCACCTCGTTAACCGGCTCGCCGGCCGCCACCGCTTCCAGCACCACCGCCAGGTTGCCTACCGTCACCTGGCCCATCGTGCGGCAGTAGGGCGGCACGTCCGACAGCGACACGATCTCTTGCTCCGGGTGCTCGTCTTGCAGCCGCCGCACCAGCCGTGACTCGGTGCCGATCGCCCAGCGGGCGCCCGGCGCCGCCGCCGCTACCTGCTCGATGATGTACGCCGTCGAGCCCGCGCCGTCCGCCAGCTCCACCACCTCTCGCGGTGCCTCGGGATGCACCAGCACTTTCACCCCGGTCATCCGCTCGCGCACGGCCCGCACGTGCTCTGGCCGGAAGCGCTGGTGCACGTTGCACGCCCCCGGCCACAGGATCACCCGCGCGCCTGCGATCGCCGCCCCATCCGGCGGCCGTGCCGCATCCCACACCACGATCTGCTCCGCCGGAATGCCCACGTCGAGCGCCGTGTTCCGCCCCAGGTGCTGGTCGGGAAAGACAAAGACGCGCGGCCGCCGCGCCAGTGCCCAGCGTACCACCTTCTCTGCATTGCCCGACGTGCACACGATCCCACCATGCTCGCCGCAGAACGCCTTGAGCTCTGCCGACGAGTTCACGTACGTCACCGGCGTCACCTCTTGGTCCGCGCTGCCCAGCACCTCGCCCAGGTGCCGCCACGCCGCCTCGACGTCTTTTACGCTCGCCGTGTCGGCCAGGTAGCAGCCGGCGGTGGCGTCGGGCACGATCACGTGCTGTCCCGGCCCGGCCAGGATCGCCGCCGTCTCGCCCATGAAATGCACGCC
>DATHUZ010000682.1:0-4662 GCA_035461725.1 Anaerolineae bacterium | reverse complement strand
GATCGTCATGAACAGGCAGTGGGGGCTGGGCGGTGGCCGTGACAGCGGTGGCTACCGCCAGGATGACGACGACGCACAGCGCAAATGACTCCTTTCTTCGAATCATTCTCCCTCCTTGTGTAGAATGTGCGAGTCGGGCCGGCGCTTTCGGCGGTGATCGCCGGGGATTCCAGGCAGCTTTGCCGGGTGGGGAAGCTGGATGTCTACGGCGGTGTAGCTGGCCCGGGTGCCTTACCCGGGGTGGGCGTCGCTGGCGGTAACGAGGGAGCGGCTGGTCGCTCTGGCTAGACCTCGTTACAGTGCTCAGAAGCACGCCCGGGCGAGAGAATACGGCTGAAGCCGTGGCTACGAACGTCAGTCGTCAGAGTCGACGATGCGACCGCCTTTCATGCGGATGGCGCGGGTGCCAAACGCGCCGAGGTGAAGTGAATGTGTGACGAGTAGGATGGTGACGCCACTGCGCGCGTGCACGTCGCGGAAGAGGTGCATGATCTCTTGCTCGGTCAGCTCGTCGAGGTCACTCGTCGGCTCGTCGGCGAGGATCAGGTCGGGCTGGTTGATGAGCGAGCGAGCTATGACGACGCGCTGCTGCTGGCCGCCGGAGAGCTGTCGCGGGTAGGCGTGCAGCTTGTCGGCCAGGCCGACGTCGTGCAGGAGCTGGACTGCCCGCTCCTGGGCATCGTGCCTGGCGTCGTCGTCGCCAAACATGGTCGGCAGCACCACGTTCTCGAGCGCGGTGAGCGATGGCATGAGGCTCGGGAACTGGAAGACAAAGCCGATGCGCTGGTTGCGCAGGAGCGACTGCTCGGCGTCGGGCAGTCGCCAGACCTCGATGCCGTCGAGATAGACCTCGCCGGAGGTCGGTTGGGTCAGGCCGGCGATGACGTGCAGGAGGGTGGTTTTGCCCGAGCCGGAGCGGCCGGTAATGACGACAAACTCGCCGCGCACGACATCCAGGCTGACCTCTTGCACCGCGGGGACGATCATCTCTTTGCTGACGACATAGATTTTGCTTACATCACGGACTGATATCATGGTATCCTGGCTCTCGTCCGCCGTGCGCAAGACGACCGCTTCAGGAGCGGCAGCGATCGATGTAAGCGCCATGGGCGTTCTGATATCTACGGTGGGAGCGTTGGCGACTGCCTCCGGGCTCCCAGGTGTCGTTTGGTATTGTATCACGGTTCTCCTCTCGAAGCAAAGTGAGTCCCTGGCGGGGGCTCGGTCGGTGACCGGCCCCAGCGGTCTTTTGCACCGCTACTCTCTCATGGCGAGCGCCGGGTCCTGAACACTGATGCGGAACGTGGGCAGAAGGGCGGCGGCGAGCACGCTGAGCAGCACCAGGGCGACGGCACCCAGGCCGAGGAGCAGGAGCTGGGGTATGCCCGGAAAGAGGAACGGCACGCCCATCATGCCGATGATCAGGTTACGAAACAGATGGACGGCGAGGGTGACGACCACGACGCCGACGAGGCTGCCAGCCACCGCCAGGAGCCCGGCCTCGATGAGCAGCGACTGGAGCACGGTGGTGCGCCGCGCGCCGAGGGCGCGCAGGACGCCGATCTCGCGGCGGCGCTCGTTGACGGCGATGGCAAAGACGACGGCCACGAGCGCCATGGCGAGCAGCCAGGTGATGCCTAGGAGGACGACGACGCTGTTGAGCAGGCTCAAGATCTGGGTGCGCTGGCCCTGGAAGAGATTATTCGTCTCCAGGGGCGTCACACCCGAGATGGCGGCCGCGATCTGGGTGGCGACCGCGTGCGCATCGGCATCAGGGTGAACTTTGACGAGCACCGACGACACGGTGTGGGGGGGGATGTCGAGCTTTTTGACCGCCTGCTCGGGCGACAGGCGCGCGATTTCGTGGGCGGTGTCAAAGGTAAAGAACATGCTCTGGTCGAGCCCGGTGCCGGTGGCGTCGAGGTTGCCGACCATGTCCAACTGGTAGCCATACACCTCCAGGCCGGCGAGGTCAACGGGGACGAAGACAAAGGCGCCGCCGACGGACTGACCGAGGGCGAGTTCGCCTTCCAGATTTTTTTCGAGCCAGGGACGTAGGGTAAAGTCGGTGTCGGGATCGTAGGCGATGAGAAACATCTCGGGCACGGAGCAACAGATCGCACCACGCAGCGTGGCAAGGTAGAGCTGCGGAGAGGCGGCGGCGACGCCGGGCACCTGGCGCACCCTGTCGACGATGGCCTGGTCCATCCACATGTGTGCCGGGATGCCCATCAGAACGGCGCTTTCGAGGCGCTCCTCGTTGCCGGACGGGATGACAATGATGTCGGCTCCGAGCCGTTCCAGCGCCAGGCGCAGGCTCGTGTTTGCCCCACGGACTACCAGCGTCGATGAGATCACAAAGCCGGCCATGAGCGCCGCACAGAAAAAGACGATCCAGCTTCGAAAGGAGCTGCCTGCAATGTTGCGGGCAGCGAGTTGCGTTAGTCGCATGATTACTCCTTCATCGCCAGCGAGGGCTCTTCGGCGCTGATACGGCGTGCAGGCACCCAGACGGCCGGAGTGACGGTGAGGACGGCGAGCAAAAGGCCGCCGACCGACATGGCCAACAGGAGAGGTACTGGTGGCAGGTGGACGTGGATGTTGACCAGGGCCGCGACTTGCTCGCCGAACAGTCCGATGACGAATATGGCGAGGCCGAGGCCTACTACCCCACCGACCAGTGCCAGCGCGGCGCCTTCCGCGAGGAGCGAGCGAAAGACAAAGGCGGCGGTAGCGCCGAGTGCGCGCAGGACGCCGATCTGGCGCCGGCGCTCGTTGGCAGCCAGGGAAAAGACGAGGCCGATGAAGAACATCGACAGGAGCCAAGTGATGGCGAGGAGGCCGAGGACGGCGCGGAGCAGGCCGACCATCTGGCCGCGTTGGGTCTGAAAAAAGCCGGTGCTCTCGATAGGCACGACGCCGGGCACCTGCTCGAGGATGCGGACGGCGACCTCGTGGGGATCGTCGCCCAGATCGACCTTGACCATGGCGGAGGAAATGCTCTCGGGCATGATCTCGAAGGCGGGCTCGGGCTGGGCCTGGACGTGGATAAAGAGCGCCTGGCCGGTTTCAAAGCTAACAAAGACGGACTGGTCGATGTCGCTTTCGGTGGGCTGCAGCCTGGCCACAATCTCGATGGGATAGCCGTGGACGTCGAGCTTGTTGCCCTCGACGGGCATGACGAGTGCACCGACCACCGCCTCGCCGAGCGCCAAATGCTGTGGTGGCTCGGACCCGAGCCACGGATCGAGGACAAAGTCGGTGGCGGGGTCGTAAGCGACGACGTACACCTCAGGCTGACCCGAAGAAGTCTCGGGCAGGGCAGAATAGGGTCTGTCGTACAGGGTCGAGTAGGGTGTATCATGGAGGGTGGTGAGGTAGAGCTGGGGCGAAATCTCGGCGACGCCCCGCACCAGGGCGACACGGTCCATGTAGGCGCGGGGCATCCACCGCTCGGTGATCATGCCCATGAGGTGGGCGCCGGAAAAGTCTTGCGACATGGTGCCCCAGGGGATGACGACGATGTCGGCCCCCATGCGGCTCAGGTTGTTACGCAGCCCCTCCTCCGCGCCCCTGACGACGAGTGTCGACGAAAGGCCCAGGCCCGCCACCAGGGCGGCGCAGAGGAGGATGGCGCTGCTGCGAAAGAGGCTCCCGAGGATGTTCCTCAGGACCAGGTGCGGAAGGGTCATGCGCCCTACCTGCCGGCCACGGCGAGGTCGGGCTCGCTGCGGAAGGAGAAGGCGACCACGGCGAGGCTGACGCCGGCGAGAAGGGCGCCCATGAGGAGCAGGGCGGGCTTCATCGTCGACAGGCAGATCATGTCCGGGTTCGCACACACGCCGATGAGGTTGGTGGGCAGGGCGATGACGGCGGCGGCGAGCGCCACACCCATGATGCCGAGGGCGCGGTAGGACTGCCGCCGGCGGGTGCCGACCATGAGGGCGCCGACGGCGAGGATGGGCAGGCCGAGGCCAAGCTCGGCGCGCGCGGTCCAGTGGCACTTCATGGGGATCTGGCGGCCATCGGCCGTGGTGATCTGGCGGCCGTCGGACTCGCAATCGGTGAACATGGGAACGACGGCGATGGCCACCGCCAACAACATGATGACGACTGCTGCAACTTTCATTTCAAAGCCTCCTCTGTTCAGGTACTAGTTGGTATTTTGTGCACGCAAAGAGCCTGTGAGGACAGGTGCTTGCATCCCATTGTCGTCGAGATTCATCTTTTCGTCAAGCCGGGTCTTTTACCAGGGCACGACGTGCTCGAGCGTCAGGTTGCCGATCTGGATGGTGACGGGCCGGCCTGACTTGATGGCACTTTCGGTGTTGCGATAGAGAATATAGTAGGTGCGTCCCGGCTCGACACGGTGGTTGTGCAGGCCCATGATCGTCACGTCGACGATCTTGCCCGTGTCCTCGTCAATGATCATGGGCGCCGTCTCGGTGTAGTGTCCAAAGTTGGCGGCCTTGCCCAGGTCGAGGACGCGGTAGCGCAGCTCGACCATGCCGCCTCCGGCAGTGACGGCCAGGAAGTTAAAGCGCACACCGAATTTAGCCTCGATCTCGTCGCTGACGGGCATGGTGCCCGGCACCCACTTCTGATGGGCAGCATTGTAGCTTTGCCAGCCAAAGAACCCGCCCGTGGCGAGCACGACGATGA
>DATHUZ010000681.1:0-5692 GCA_035461725.1 Anaerolineae bacterium | reverse complement strand
CTTGCTGCTTGCTGCTGTATAATAGAAGTCATATCCTGATCAAGGAGATGGCTCATTATCATGTCCGGGGAGAAACCCCTCATCCTGGTAACATGTGACGACGGCATCGAGTCGCCGGGACTGCGCGCGGCCGTGCGCGCAGTCTTGCCCCTTGGCGACGTCATCGTCGCCTCGCCCTGCGAGCAGCAGACAGGTGCAGGGCGCAGCCTGCCCACCTTTCACGATGGTGCCATCCACCAGGTCGAATACGAGGTCGACGGCCAGCCGGTGTTGGCCTACGGCGTCTTTGGCTCGCCGGCGCAGGCCGTGCTCTATGCCCTCGTCGAGCTCGTGCCCCGCCGCCCCGCGCTCTGCGTGTCGGGCATCAACTTTGGCGAGAACGTCAGCACCGGCGTCACCGCCTCCGGCACCGTCGGTGCCGCCATCGAGGCCGCCGACGACGGTGTGCCCGCCCTCGCCGTTAGCTTGCAGACCCCGCAAGAGTTTCACTACCACCACTCCGACCTGATCGACTTTGGCGCCGCCGCCCACTTTACCCACTTTTTCGCCCGCCGTCTCCTGGCGCTCGAAATGCCCGCCGATGTCGATCTACTCAAGGTTGACGTCCCCGCCGGCGCCACGCCCGACACCCCGTGGCGCGTGACCCGCCTGTCGCGCCAGCGCTACTTTCATGCCACACCCAGCGGGCGAGAGTACCTGGAGGAAAAGCGGCTCCTGGGCTACGAGATGCTCTTCGAGCGCGATACACTCGAGCCTGATTCCGACACCTGGGCGGTGGTGATCGATGGCGTCGTCTCTGTCACCCCCCTCAGCCTCGATCTCACGTCGCGTGTCGTCCTCGCCGAGCTCGAAACGTTGATCCGGTCGTCGCGGTCCGCGCCGCGCGACTCTGAAAGGCAGGGGTAGCATGGCAGGAGAAACCATACTCATCGTCGAAGACAGGCGCGAGAACATTGTGCATCTGGCGAACAACATCCTCAAGCCGAACGGCTACGAGGTGCTGACGGCGATGGACGGCCAGCGCGGCCTGAAGCGCATTCTGTCCGACAACCCTGATCTCGTCATCATGGACCTCAATATGCCCCGCATGGATGGCCTGGAAGTGCTCGCCGCGCTCCAGGAGCGGGGCGACAAGACCCCCGTCATCCTCACCACCTTCTACGGCTCCGAGCAAGTGGCGCAGCAGGCCCTGCAGCTTGGCGCCGTCGACTATGTCGTCAAGCCCTACCAGATCGACACCATGTTGAGCGCCATCCGCCGGGCACTCGCTGCGCGCCGTCCCGCCCCGCCCCCGTCGGCCCAGCCATCCCCTCCCGACACCGGCCATGCACCCGAGCGTGCCATGCCCCTCACCCGCCAGGTCGAGCGCTGGATGCGCGATATGAACATCCTCACGCGCGTCGGCAAGGCCCTCGTCGCCCTCCTCGAGCAGGACCGGATCGTCATGCGCACGGTCGAAGCGGCCATTTATGTCACGCGCTCCGACTATGCCTTCCTCTACCTCCAGGACCCCAACACAGGCGGTCTGCGCCTGCGTGGCGCTCGCGGCCCGCACGACCCCCGCGCCCAGCTCATGAACCATCCCGCCGAAAGCGGCTTCGCCGTCGAAGTAGCCGCCCTCGGAGAGACGGCCATCAGCCCCAAGGCGCCGGCCGACGTGTTGCTCTTCGAGATCGTCGGCCAGTCCCTTGGACCGATGCTCGCCGCCCCGCTCCGCTGGAAGTCGAGCACCATGGGCGTGATCGTCGCCGCCCGCAGCCCGGGCGAGACCTATTTCGGCGAGTACGACGCCGAATGGCTCAACGGGCTGGCCGATTATGCTGCCATCGCCGTGCAAAACGCGCGCGCCTACGAAGCGCAAAAGCCGCGCGCCTCTCAGCCCTACCTGTCCGAAGAAAAAGCCGCCGCGCTCCGCGCCAACCTGGTCCAGGTCGCCAACGACCTCGCCGCCACCGCCGCCTCCCTCCTCGACGTCATCGACACCCTCCCCGGAGAGACCGACGCAGAATAAAACACACTCCTTGCCGGAGGCCCGAGCTTGCTCGGGGGAGGCTCCGCACTCAGCTTGCCCTCTGTCCTGCCGCCACTTGGCCGAACACGCCAATCTGTGCTATCATCCACCTTTGGAGCACAACTCGACACGCTGGAGACCGGATGCAACAACCCGACACCGCCGACTATAGCCGCAAATGGTACGTCATGGCCGCCACCGCCATGGGCATCTTTCTCGCCACCATCGATGGCAGCATCGTCAACGTAGCCCTGCCCACCCTCGTCCGTGCCTTTGACACCACCTTCGCCGCCGTCGAATGGGTCGTCCTGGCCTACCTCCTGACCGTCACCACCCTCATGCTCAGCATCGGCCGCCTCGGCGACATGGTGGGCAAAAAGCGGATCTATGCCGCCGGCTTGGTCGTCTTTACCGCCGGCTCGGTCCTGTGCGGCCTGTCACCCGGCATCGGCTGGCTTGTCGCCTTCCGCGTCGTGCAGGCCATCGGCGCCTCCATGATGATGGCCCTCGGCATGGCCATCGTCACCGAGGCCTTTCCGCCCACCGAGCGGGGCAAGGCCCTCGGCATCAGCGGCTCTATGGTCTCCATCGGCATCGTCCTCGGCCCCGTCCTCGGTGGGCTCATCCTCGGCGCCCTCTCGTGGAACTGGATCTTTTTCGTCAACCTGCCCGTCGGCATCGTCGGCATCTGGATGGTGATCCGCTTTGTGCCCGCTGGCCGGCCGGGTGCTGGGCAGCGCTTTGACCTTGCCGGGGCCATCACCCTGTTCATCGCCCTTATCGCCCTCCTCCTGGCCCTCACCCTCGGCCAGCACTCCGGCTTGAGCGATCCCCGCGTGCTGATCCTGCTCGCCTTCAGCCTTGCCGTCGCCGTCCTCTTTGTCGTCATCGAGGCCCGCAGCCCGCAGCCCATGATCGACCTACGTCTCTTTCGCAACGTCCTCTTTGACGTCAACCTGGTCACCGGTTTTGCCATCTTTATCTGCATGTCCGGCACCATCATCCTCATGCCTTTCTACCTCGAGCAGGTCCTGGGCTACGAGCCGCAGATCGTCGGCCTGATGCTCGCCGTTGTCCCCATCGCTGTCGGCATCACTGCCCCCCTCTCCGGCATCCTCTCCGACCGCGTCGGCACCCGCCCCATGACCGTCGTCGGCCTGATCTCCGTCGTCGCCGGATTTGCCGCCGTCAGCACGCTACAGGTCGACACGCCCATCGCCGGCTATCTCCTCCGCTTCCTGCCCATCGGCATCGGGCTGGGCCTCTTCCAGTCTCCCAACAACAGCGCCGTCATGGGCGCCGTGCCCCGCAACCGCCTGGGCGTGGCGTCCGGGCTCCTGTCGGTCAACCGCACCCTGGGCCAGACCACGGGCATCGCCATTATGAGCGCCATCTGGGCCAGCCGTGTCGCCTTTTACCTCGGCGGGCACGGCATTGCCGACGCCACCGCCGCCCCGCCCACCGTCCAGGTCGCAGCCCTCAACGACACCTTTCGCGTCGCCGTCCTCCTCCTCACCCTGGCCCTGCTCCTGGCCATCTGGGGCCTGATCTACGAGCGCCGCCGGGCAGCCAACCGCCCCCAGGAGTAAAAACCCCCGGGGGCGGTGTGTCTCGTGATCGGTGCGCGCGGCTTGCCCGCTCTCCGGCGCCGCGCCGGCGCGCTGGCGCGGCTATCTCGTGACCAGTGGTAAAAAGACAGAAGTCGTAAACTGCATCGGCGACCTGTCCAACGGGATGACGATAGACCCGGCGCCCGGGTCCACCAGGTTCGTCTCCTCCAGCCGGATGACGTAGGTCGGCCCGCTGATGGGTGAAAAGGTAAAGGAGCCCGACTTGGACATCTCGCCCGGCAGCACCGAGAAGCTGCCCACGACGAACCCATTAATCGAGAGATCGAGGTCAACGTGCCCGGTGCTGTTCAGGGTATTCTGGCCGAGAATCAGATCGTACTGCACACTGGTTACGCTCCTGAACCGGGAAAAGCGCGTCCCCTCCGCATAGTCACCCACGTGCCACCAGTAAGGGTCGTTCTGCACGCTGATGACGTCGCCTGCGGCAGGGAGAAAAGAGCTCAGCGTGCTATCATAGAACGTGATGAGTGACACGTCCAGGGGAATCGCGACAGACCCGAAACCACCAGCAACCGTGTTGGTTTCCTCCAGTCGCACGGTATAGACCGGCCCGCTGATCGGCGGAAAAAAGAAGGCAACCGACTTGGAAAGCTCGCCGGGCAGCAGGCTAAAGCTCCCCACCACCACGCCATTGATCGACAGATCCAGGTCGACCTGTGCGGTGTTGTTCAGGGCATTGTTGCCCAGGATCAGGTTGTATCGCACGCCGGTCACGTGGTCCAGCCCTGGCATGCGCGTCCCTTCGGCATAGTCGCCCGCGTTGTACCAGTAAGGATCACCCACCACACTCACCGTGTCGCCTGTGGCCGGGAAGGCACTCGTGACGGGGGCATAGAAGGTAATGAGCGACGTGTCCAGAGGGATGAGGACCGACCCGGCACCAGGGTCCACCGTGTTCGTTTCCTCCAGCCGGATGGTGTACACGGGGCCACTGATGGGTGGGAAGAAAAAGATGACCGACCTGGTCATCTCTCCTGGCAGTACGGTAAAGCTGCCGACCAGGGTGCCGTTGATCGACAGATCCAGGTCGACATGCCCGGTGGTGTTCAGGGCGTTGTTCGTGATCGTCAGGTCGTAGCGCACGCCGGTTATGGCGTCCAGGCCGAGTGTGCGCATACCCTCGGCATAATCACCCGCGACGTACCAATAGGGGTTGGCCACCGTGTTGACGACGTCGCCCGTCGCGGGGAAAAAGCTTGCCGCATCCAGGAACGTAATGAACGACGTATCCAGGAGAATGGCAGCGGACCCCGCACCCGGGTCAACCGTGTTCGTTTCCTCCAGCCGGATAGTATAAACCGGCCCGTTCAGGGGTGGGAAGAAAAAGGCGACTGTCTTGGACATCTCACCCGGCAGCACCGTAAAGCTGCCCACCACCACGCCATTGATCGAGAGATCAAGGTCGATGTGCCCGGTGGTATTCAACGCATTGTCCTCGATGATCAGGTCGTACCGAACACCGGTCACAGAGTCGAGTCCCGGGGTGCGCGTGCCTTCAGCATAGTCACCCGCGTTGTACCAGTATGGATCGGCGAACACACTGGTCGTGTCACCCGTCGCCGGGAACCAGCTCGCCGTGGGACCATAGAATGTGATAAATGACGTGTCGACAGGGATGGTGATCGACCCGCCGCCCGGGCCAACCGTATTCGTTTCCTGCAGGCGGATGGTATAGACCGGCCCGCTAATGGGATCGAACAGAAAGCTGACCGACTTGGACATCTCTCCGGGCAGCACGCTAAAGCTTCCCACCCACGTGCCGTTGATGAGCAGATCGAGATCGACACGCGCGGTGCCGCTTAGCGAGTTGGCGCCAATCTGGAGCTCGTACCACACACCGGCGATGCTGTCGAGCCCGGGCGTGCGCACACCTTCAACAGAGTCGCCGGTCGTCCACCAGTAGGGATCGTTGGCCACGTTGATGTCATCCCAGTTGGCCGGAAAGACGAGCATTTGTGCGGCATCCACCACCTGGATTTCTTTAGCATTCACCTCGGCTTCCGGCGCGGGGGCATCCGGACCGAGGTTCCTGTCAGGCAGCGGGCTCTGC
>DATHUZ010000680.1:0-3679 GCA_035461725.1 Anaerolineae bacterium | reverse complement strand
AGCCCGCGCAGCATGTCGTTCACCTCGGTATAAATCACTTCCGAGATGCCCGCATACATGGGCGATTGCGGTCGGGGGCGCGTGGTGAGCAGCCCCTGGTAGAGGTCCGCCAGGACCGGCGCCTGTGCCAGGAGTTCCTCGTCGGCATAGACCTCCATCAACGCCGGTGGCTGCACCGCCCCGAGGGCAATCTGTGCCTGTTGATCGTACTCTACCAGGAAAGCCATGAACCGAAACGCCTGGTCGGCGTTCGGGCTGCTGCCCGACAGCACCAGCACCTGCCCGCCCAGGCACGATGCCGGCAGCGGTGCCATTCCCACCCTGCCGGCCACCCCCGAGTCAGCCGCCTGTAGCCGCTGCCAGGCATAGGCCCAGTTCCGCATAAAGAGCGCCCGACCCTCTGCAAAGCTCGCCAGCGCCGCCGCTTCGCGGAAGGTCACCACCTCTGCCGGCGACGCACCCGATTCGATCAGGTTTCGCATCACGCGTAGCCCATCCACTGTCTCCGGCGTATCGAAAGCAGGCTCGCCCTCCGCGTCGAGCACCTGTCCCCCTGCGTCCCACACGAATTCGAGGGTGTTGCACGTCAAGCCGTCGTACGCAGCTCCCTGCCATACGAATCCGTACGACAGATCCGCGCTGCCTGCCTCCTGCCGCGCGATCTCGGCCAGTTCCTGCCACGTCTCTGGTGGTGCGAGCCCCAGGTCCTCCAGGATGTCACGCCGGTAGTAGAGCAGGCCGCCATCGACCGTCCAAGGCAGTGCCGCCACCTCGTCTTTGTACATCACGGCGGCAGCCGCCGCCGGGAAAAACCGTGTGAGGTCGAGACCCGCCTGTCCAAGGTACGAATTCAGCGACAGGACGCCTCCTTCTGCCACCAGAGCCGGTACCCACGCTGCCGGCACCACATAGATGTCCCGGCTCGTCTCGCCGCGCGCCAGGAAAGCGGCAGCCTCCTCCGGAAACGCACTGGTGCTTCCGGGCACGACCACCTGGACAAACACGTCGGGGTTTGCCACCTCAAACGCTGCGATCTGCCTGTCGAGCACGCCAAGCGTCTGCTCGTCGAACGCACCTGCGATCGAAATCACCACCGGCATTTCGATCGGCACCGTGACCGTGGGCGTGGGGCCGACTGGCATGGGTGAGGGTACAACCCCCTGTCCACACGAGCTGAGTATCACGCCTGTCGTCAACAGGGCGAGCAGGCCCAACAGGCCCGGAACTGTCAGGGACCGTCTCGGGAGATCCACGACTGGCCTTGCTGGGCCACAGTCCAGCATCCGGAATACAGACCGTGGCCCACTTGGAGGATGCAAAGTGGATCTACTAAATCTAGAGCTCAAGAGATTGACTCCTCTAAAGTCACACAAAACGGTGCCGGCAAAACCCGGCACCGTTCGGCAGCAGGACAGACACGCACGATTGGCCGGCAAACAGGCGGCCCCCCGCGCACCGTTCCAGGAGCGTGGGGGCCCGCCCTGCCCAGGACACCAGATCTACAGAGTCTGCTGCCTCCGCCTCTTTAGCGCCGACTGGGCCGCCTGGGCGTAGAGCGAGCCGGGCAGTGTGTCGATCGCCTCGTTATACTCCGCCACAGCCCGGGCGTCGTCACCCGACTTTTCGTAGGCATAGCCCAGGTTATAGTGCGTAGCGGCCTCGTACTTGATTCCCAGCCCCGGTCGCGCTGTCTGCGACAGCACCTCTTTCATCGTCTCGATCGCGGCTTCCACCTGCCCGCTGTGCAGCCTGGCAGCCCCCAGGTTGGCGAGGACAATCAGCCGGCTGGCAGGATCGGGCCGCAGCGCCAGGGCCAGATCGTAGACACGAAACGCGGCGCCATAGCTGCCCCGCCGCGCCAGGATATTGCCCAGGTCGGTGAGCAGCCGGGACCTCAGAGTAACGAGGTACAGGAGCGCGAGGAAGAGGAACGGATTCGCCGCGAATCCAAGTAGCCAGCCGCCTCCCACCACCACGGCGGTTAACAGCACCGACTCGACGACAAATTGGATCGACAGCCCCTCGCGCCGCACCAGTCCGAGCCCACCAAACACCAGGATGTATAGACAGGCGATCAGCAGCAGCAGTAGATAGGGATCTAGCGTTATCACAGGCATTCGTGCCTCTGCATCCTCTAGCCCGTGACCAGTGGTGCGGCGAACAGGTGCTGTGCCGTCCGGCTCAGCATCGGAACCCCCTGCACTTCCGTGTCGAACAGGGGCACCACGGCTCGCACGTCGGGAAAGACACGCCAGATCTCGTCCATGTACCCGTCCTGCATCGCCACCCGGTTCTTCACAAAGTCGGGTGCACTGGCCTCGACACTCGCCCTGTCGATCACCATGTTCACCACCACGCCGCCAACCGGGATGCCGAACTCGTCGAACCAGTTGATAAAGCGCCGGATGACCGCGATGGGGAGCGCCTCGGGCAGCGTGACGAAAAAGAAGGCTGTCTTGTCCGCGTCGGTGAGCAGCTCCTTGGCGTGCGCCATGCGCGTCCGCAGGTTGAGCAGGTACTCCATCAACGGGTCCTTTTCCTTCTTTCTCCGGCTGTACGACAGGAGCTCGCGCAGGCTCGTCGCCTCCTCGCGGCTCTGCACCATCTTGTTCACCCACATCCCATACACGTCGGACATACCGAGCAGCCGGCGTGCGTTGGCCGTCGGCGCCGTGTCAAACACGTAGGCGTCGTACTCGTCGTCGAACATCAGGTCGATCATGTTCTCGAACATGGCCGATTCTTCGAACGCCGGGTTCATCGTCGCCGACTCGACGAACTCGTCGGCCTTGGTCTTGATGTCGGCGAACTTTAGGAACCACTCGATCTTTTCGCGGATCTCGCGCTTGGACTTTTCGATGGTGTCACGCGTGTCGATCTCGTAGGCGTAAAAGTTCTGCGTGCCGGTGACCAGCGAGTGATGTCCAAACACGTCCTGGCCGAGCATACTCGTCAGGCTGTGGACCGGATTGGTCGAAGCGAGGAGGGTCTTTTTCCCCTGCTGTGCGAACCAGAGGGCTGCGGCGCCCGCCATCACCGTCTTGCCCACGCCGCCCTTGCCACCGAAAAACAGATACTTCATACCGGGATGGTCGGCCAGGAACTGTGCCGTCGTCTTTTCGATCATGCCCCTACCCTCCGAACAGGCTGTGCGCCATCTTTTCGATCATGGGCAGGCCGGTGATGTCGCGCTCGAACTCGGGGACATAACCCAGCACCTCGCCGCCCAGCTCGCGCTGGATCGTATCCAGATGCCCCTTTTGCATCGCCAACCGGTGACGCAAATACTCGGGAATCTCCTGCCGTCCCAGCTCCTCTGGAATGACGCGGTTGACGATGTAGCCGCACAGCGGCACGTCGTACTTGGCAAAGAGGCCGGCTGCCTTTTTCGTGTCGAGGATCGCCATCTCTTCCGGGATCACGACAAAGAAGAATGCAGTGCGCTGCCTGTCGGTCAAGATACCCGACGACTTGTTGATGCGCGTCTTGATGTACTGCAGCTCGCGCAGGATGGCATCCTCTTCCGACTCCTTGTTCCGCTTCATCACCGACGCCACCTGCGAGTACTCTTCCATCTCGGTGCGCAAGGCCGTGATCTTGTCGATCCAGTCATCGTACACGCTGGCCATGCTCAGATAGTAGAGCGCGTGCCCAAGCGGCACCAGGTCGTAGATATAAT
>DATHUZ010000679.1:0-2561 GCA_035461725.1 Anaerolineae bacterium | reverse complement strand
TAGCGCGGCATGGCGACGCGCACGTCGTGCCCCAGGGCGCGCACCGCCTTGGGCAGCGAGCCGGCGACGTCGGCCAGCCCGCCGGTCTTGGCAAAGGGCACCACCTCCGCCGCGAGGATCAAGATCTTTAGTGCGTTGTCGTCCGCCATGTTCACTGAGCCTCCAACTCTTCTCGGACGGTGCGGTACAGCTCTGTCGCCTTGAGCTCGGCCAGGCAGTAGCACGGAGCGCCCATGGTCTGGGCCAGGCTGTCGGCCAGGCCGCGGTCGTAGGCCTGGTGCTCCATATTGACCACCACCGAGTGAATGCCGCCCCTGCGGATGACGTCCGCCACCTTCTGGGCCTCTTCCTGGGGGGGCGTGTCGGTCAAGGAGACGTTGCCGGCGCCATCGGTGAGCAGGATCATGAGGGGCATGGCCTTGGGGTGGAGCCGCAGCTCGCGGCGGAAGGTGCGGTAGGCGAGCATCAGGCCCGCGGAGAGGGGCGTCTTGCCGCCCACGGGCAGGTGGCGCAGGGCACGTTGGGCCAGCTCCACGCTGGAGGTAAAGGGCAGCACGAGCCGCGCCTCTTCCTTCTGAAAGACCACCAGCCCCACGCGGTCGCGCTTCTGATAGGCGTCCACGAGGAGCGACATGATGGCGCCCTTGGTGGCCTCCATGCGCTGGGCGCCGGCCATGCTCCAACTGGCGTCGACGACAAAGAGGATGAGATTGGCGGCGCGGCGCACGCGCACCTTTTTCTGAACGTCGCGGGGCAGGATGATCAGGTCCTCACCGACCGCCTGGCCCTGGCCGGCCTGCTCGTGGCGCGCCTTTTGCTCGAGCGCGGCGGTGCGGATGGTGGCGTCGAGGGCAATGTCGGTCAGGTCGTCGCCGGCGGGGCGGGCCTGGATGTAGCGGCCGCGCTTGCGGTCGGTGCGGGTGGTGGAGCGCTTGCCGGCGGTGCGGCGCGTGAGGCGGTCGACGGGTGACTCGACGCGGCGCGGCCTGAACACGTCGCCAATGGGCACGACGAGGTCGACCTGTTCGGCGCCGCCGAGGCCCATCGGGTCGGCGACGTGGCCCTGCAGAGGGGTGCCGGCGGAGCCCGTGTCGAGCTGGGTGGGTTGAGGCGGCGTCTCGTCAGACGTTACGTCTTTTTTTTTGAGGGTGCGGCGGATTGCTCCACCATGGTGGCGCCCGGCTTGGAAGAAGCGGCCTCGGTGCGGGCCTCTTGGAGGCGGTTGGAGAGCTCTTCCAGGCGATTCTCTGTATCCTGGAAAGGCAGGCGCTTGAGACGGTGGGGCAGGGCGAGCTCGGCGGCGACGAGGATGTCGAGCTCGTCGATGGCACCCTCTTCGGGCTCGGCGCCGTTCTGCGCCAGGCGCAGGGCGGCGTGGGCGATGGCGGCCTTGAGGATGACGATGTCGGCCCGGTGGCCGTCGACCTCAAAGCTGGTGGTCAGCTCGGCAATGGTGTAGAGGTCGCGCGGCGAGTAGGTGACGTCGCGCACGATGCGCTGAGCCCTGCCGATCTGGTCGCAGAGCTGCTCCTCGTAGGGCTGCCACTCGGCACGAAAGCCCTCGGGGTCACTCTCGAACTGGACGGTGCGCTCGAGGATCTCGACGCGCGCCTGGTGCGACTCGATGCCGCGAATCTCGACACACAAGGCAAAGCGGTCAAGGAGCTGAGGACGGAGCTCGCCCTCCTCGGGGTTCATGGTGCCGACGAGGATAAAGCGCGACGGGTGACTGAACGAGATGCCCTCGCGCTCGACGACGTTGCGGCCCATGGCAGCGGAATCGAGGAGCAGGTCGACGACGGGGTCGTCGAGCAGGTTGACCTCGTCGACGTACAGCAGGCCGCGGTTGGCGGCGGCAAGGACGCCGGGCTCGAACTTCTTTTTTCCGGTCTTGATGGCCGTCTCGATGTCGAGAGTGCCGACGACGCGGTCCTCGGTGGCGCTGACGGGCAGGTCGACAAAGCGGGTGCGGTGGGTGGCGGTGGGCAGGTGCTCGCCGCGCTCGATCCGCTCGCGGCAGTTGTCACACAACTGCTCGGGGCGCTTGGGGTCGCAGTTGAAGGGGCAGTCGGCCACGACGGTGATCTCGGGCAGGAGGGCGGCCAGGGCACGGGCCGCGGTCGACTTGGCGGTGCCGCGCTCGCCGCGGATGAGGACGCCGCCGATGTTGGGGCTGACGGCGTTCAGAATCAAGGCCGTTTTCATTGGCTCCTGGCCGACGATGGCGGTGAAGGGCAAAGGAAGATTTCTGCCTCGACCGCGACCGGTACCGGTATCGATTTTCCGCTCCGACACTAACAACCTCCCGTGTTCGCACCGCGCGGCGGCTGGTGCCTGCAGGCAGTGCGTCAATCGATGCTGGCGCCGAGTTCCGGCACCCGCGTGCACATTGTATCATGTGCAGCCTGCCTGGTCAACTTCGCGCGCAGTAGACACCACGCTTCGGGCAGGCCAGAGATCCTCCACCGGCTCTATCCAAATTCACAGAGAGTAGAACAGGCTGCCATCCTAATCGAGCAACCGGCGCAAGGGCTGCTTTTGACATAGACCAAGTGCGTCAT
>DATHUZ010000678.1:0-3239 GCA_035461725.1 Anaerolineae bacterium | reverse complement strand
ACGCATCACGCACCACGTCACATGGGCATATTCCCGTGCTTGCGCGGCGGGCCCGCCGTCTGCTTGTCGTGCAGGGCGGCGAGGGCGGCGACGACTTTGGGGCGCGTTTCGCGCGGCTCGATGATGTCGTCGACGTACCCGGCACTCGCCGCGTGGTACGGATTGCTGAAATTCTCGCGATACTCGCGCACCAGGCGCGCACGCTCGGCATCCGGGTCGGCGGCGGCGGCGATTTCCTGGCGGTAGATGATGTTGACCGCGCCTTCGGCGCCCATCACCGCCACCTCGGCGCTGGGCCAGGCATAGTTCACGTCGGTGCCCAGGTACTTGCTCGACATGACCACGTAGGCGCCGCCATACGCCTTGCGGGTGATGACGCTGATCTTGGGCACGGTCGCTTCGGCATAGGCATAGAGTACCTTGGCGCCGTGGCGGATGATGCCGCGGTGCTCCTGGTCGATGCCGGGCAAAAAGCCGGGCGAGTCGATAAAGGTGACGAGCGGCACGTTGAAAGCGTCACAAAAACGGACAAAGCGCGAGATCTTGTCCGAGGCGTCGATGTCGATCACGCCGGCCATCACGCTCGGCTCCTGGGCGACGATGCCGACGCTGTGACCGCCGATGCGCGCCAGGCCAATGATGGCGTTCTGCGCAAAGAGGGGCTGCAGCTCGAGAAACCCGCCGTCGTCGACGACGCGGTGGATCACGTCGTGCATCGCGTACGGCTCGCTCGGGTCGAGGGGCACGAGGTGATTCAGCGCGTCGTCCATGCGCAGCGGGTCGTCGGTGGGCGCCCGGTAGGGTGGGTTCTCGACGTTGTTGGAAGGCAGGTAGCTGAGCGCGCGCCGGCAGAGCTCCAGCGCCTCGACCTCTGACGGAGCGGCCAGGTGGGCGGTGCCGCTCAGGCTCATGTGGACGTGGCTGCCGCCCAGCGTCTCGGGGTCCACTTTTTCGCCCGTGACCGCCTGGATGACCTGCGGGCCGGTGATGAACATGAACGACTGGCCCTCGACCATGATTATGATGTCGGTGATGGCCGGCGAGTAGGCGGCGCCGCCGGCGCAGGGGCCGAGCATGACGCTGATCTGCGGCACCACGCCCGAGTACTCGGCGTTGCGGCGGAAAATCTCGGCATAGCCGCCGAGGGCCTTGACGCCCTGCTGGATGCGAGCGCCGCCGGAATCGATCAAGCCAATGATCGGATCGCCGTTGCGCACCGCCAGGTCCATCACGCGCTGGATCTTGCGGCTGTGCATCTCGCTCAGCGTGCCGCCAAACACGGTAAAGTCCTGGGCATAGACGTACACCGTCCGGCCCTCGATCTGGCCATAGCCGGTGACGACGCCCTCGCCCAGGTAGCGCTCCCCGTCGCGCCCCAGCTCGTCGCCCTGGTGGGTGATGAACGGCTCCAGCTCGTTAAAGGTGCCGTCGTCGAGGAGCGCGGCCAGCCGCTCGCGCGCGGTCATTTTGCCTTTTTCGTGCTGTCGCTCGATCCTGTCGGCGCCGCCGCCCAGCCGCGCCTGCCGCCGCATCTCGCGCAGCTCGAGCACGCGTGGATCTTCTTGGGTCATTTCACTCCTTATGATAGCGGGTACCGGGTATCAGGTATCAGGGCACTCCCCGCTCCCCGGTACCTATTACGCGATTTCCTATTCCCAGACCTCCCGCCCGGTCACAATCTCGAACGTCTCGCGCGCGATGGCGAGCTCTTCGTTGGTGGGCACGATCAACACCCTGGTGCGCGAGCCGGCGGCGGTGGCTTCGACGATCTGGCCGGCGGCGCGGCGGGCGTGGACGTCCTCGATACCGAGGAACTCGAGATCGCACGTGGACCAGTCCACGATCTCGGTAAAATTCTCGCCGATGCCACCCGTAAAGACGACGCAGTCGAGGCCGCCCATGGCAGCGGCGTAGGCGCCGATGTACATGCGCACGCGAAAGGTATAGAGCTTGAGCACCAGCAGCGAGCGCTCATAGTGCGGGTGCTGCGGGCCGGCGTGGATCGCTTCCTCGAAGGTGCGCATGTCGCTCGACAGCTCGGACAGGCCCAGCACGCCGCTCTCCTTGTTCAGCAGGCGGTCGATGGCCGGGCCGTCGAGGTCTTCTTTCTCCATCAAAAAGGGAATGATCGCCGGGTCGATATCGCCACAGCGGGTGCCCATCGGCAGTCCCTCGAGCGGGGTAAAGCCCATGCTGGTCGTGATCGACCGGCCGCGATCGACGGCCGCGATGCTGGCACCGTTGCCCAAGTGGCAGGTGACGATCTTGAGGTCGGACACCAGACGGCCGACGTAGGCCGCCGCCTGGCGCGCCACGTAGCGGTGTGACGTGCCGTGAAAGCCGTAGCGGCGCACGCCGTACTGCTCGTAAAAGCGATAGGGGAGGGCGTAGAGAAAGGCGTGCGGCTCCATCGTCTGGTGAAAGGCGGTGTCGAATACACCGACCTGCGGCACGTCGGGCAAGAGCGCGGTGACGGCCTCGATGCCCTGGATGTTGGGCGGGTTGTGGAGCGGGGCGAGAGGCACGTTGTCGTAGAGGGCATCCATGACGGCGGGCGTGATGCGCACCGAGCCGGCAAAACGCTCACCGCCGTGCACGACGCGGTGGCCCACCGCATCCAGCTCCTCGACCCTGTCGAGCACGCCGAGATCGGGGTCGACGAGCACGTCGACGACGACGCGGATGGCAGCCTCGTGGTCCGTAACAGGCAGGTTGTGACGGACGACGCGGTCGTGGCCGGGCCGGCGGTGGGTGAGTGACGGGTTGCCGAGGCCGACCTCTTCGACAAGGCCCGCGGCGAGGACGGTCTCGGGCACATCGCTCTGCTGCTCGTCCAGCTCGAAGAGCTGGTACTTGACCGAAGAGCTGCCACAATTGAGCACGAGGATCTTCATGGATCGTCCCAACCTTTCCCGGCCACGGCACCCTGCTCCTGGCACAAAAAAACAGAGGACCGTCCCCCGCCACCTCACCTGCCGCTGCTGGCCCGGCCTCTGTCCAGTGCCTGGAGCGTGCCGACGCCGTCGTCGAAATCCACCCGGCGTTTTGCAAGCCGGCGAACGACTGCCGGCTTGTGAAGTGTAGCACGAGCAAGAAGGGGTGTCAAATCGGTGGAGTTGGGAGGATGGAAGATTGGAAGCATTGACCCAGCTTTCTAATCTTCCATCCTTCCATCATCCCGCGTCCCGCGAGGCGAGCGTCAGATAGACGACGAACACGATCGCGGCGTAGAGCAGGGT
>DATHUZ010000677.1:0-3125 GCA_035461725.1 Anaerolineae bacterium | reverse complement strand
CCGGCGAATCTCTTGATCGTGCGCCGCTCCACCGAGGAGCTGATCCGGAAGCTTCTGGCCGAAAAGGACGATCCACGCGCCGACGTGGTCTGGATGGTGGCTGCGACCGGCATGATCAGGCTCCGGACCGAGGGACTGCTGGAGCCGTTGGCCGGCCTCTACGAGCCGGAAGGACTGGCCAAGATCGAGCCTGGCTGGCGCGACCCCACTCTGCCCCCCGAGTGGCTTGGGCTGAGTGGCTGGGCGCCGGTCCTCTGCGTAAACAGGAACCTCGTGCCTGAACAGGAGCGTGCGCTCCTCGAATCCGGCTCGTGGGATGCCCTGACCGACCGCCGCTTCCGCGGGCAGATTGTGATGCCCAGCCCTTACACCTCTGGCACAGGCTACATGGTCGTTTCCGGCCTGGTCCAGATGCAGGCCTATGGCGAGCCCGACGCCTGGGCCTACATGGACCGGCTCCACGAGAACGTCGCCTGGTATACCTCTTCCGGCGCTGAGCCCTGCCGGTTGGTCGCCGCCGGCCAGGTCGGCATTGGCATCGGCGCCAACATCTGCTCCTCCGACCCTCGATTCCAGGGCGTCTTGCTCGTCTACCCGGCGCCTGGAGCCGGCTGGGAAATGGACGCCGTGGCCCTGGTCCGCAAAGACAGGATCGACCAGGGCGCCCTCGACTTTTTGGCGTGGGCCATCGGCGAACAAGCCATGGGCGAATACGCCACGTTCCGCCCGATGCTTGCTTACGATGGATTCCAACCCGCGCAGCCCTGTATCGCGGGTCTACAAGGGGGTGAGATGATCCCCGACCGGTTTTTCTGGGCCAGCGCCAACCTTGAGCGCGTGATCGAAAAGTGGCAGATCCGCTATGACAGCCTGCCCCGTTGAGTCAGCGTGGACCGGTCCCCAGACCCTACCTGGCCGCGCTCCCGTCCAGCCCCAGCTCGCTCGCGATCCCCTTCATCGCCTCGAGCACGAGCGGCACGTGCTCGGTCCACAGGTCAACGCCCAGCGCCTCGCACCCGTGCGCGATCTCTTCCCTGTTCACCGCCGCCGCGAACGCCCGGTCCTTCCACTTTTTCTTCACCGAGCTGATCTGCGTGATGTCCCGAATATCCTTCGAGGGCCGCACCAGCGCCACTGCCGTCAAAAATCCCGTCAGCTCGTCCACCGCCACCAGCGCCTTCTCCATCGTCGACTCGGGCTGTACCCCCGTGTACTCGCCGGCGTGCGCCAGCACCGCCCGCACGATCTCTTCCGGCCAGCCGCGCTCGCGCAAAATGCGCGCCCCAACCACCGGGTGCCCCTCCACCGACAGGTCCGGGTTCTGCTCGTAATCAAAATCGTGCACCAGCCCCACCGTCGCCCACAGCTCCTCGTCGGCCCCATACCGGCGCGCATACGCCCGCATCGCCGCCTCCACCGCCAGCATATGGTGCTTCAGGCTCTCACTCGCCGTAAACTCGTTCACCAGCTCCCACGCCTCGTCCCTACTCGCCATCTTCCATCCTCCAGTTGAATGGTAGATTGGTAGGTTGGTAAATTGGTCTCCACCAATCTACCAACCTACCAATCTACCATTACCCAAACAACATATTCAACACCACCGCCGCCGCCGCCGGCACCGTCAGGTTGTCGATGCCCCACGGCGACAGCGCCTCGACGACCGTCGACACAAATGCCACTACACCGGCGTACAGCAGCATCGGCAGCCAGTCGAGCGGCGACTGGCCCAACAGGTACGGCATCAGCAGCAGAGCCAGAAACGTGGCGATCCAGCTCCAGAAGAGCATGGCCGCCGACCCCTCCACCGACCGCGTGCTGCCGCCGATCGTGTACGTGTACTCGCCCCAGCGCCGCCCTACCGTCGCCGCCATCGCGTCGCCCCACGTCATCGGCATCAAGGACGCCACCAGCAGCGTCGGCTGCTCCCAGAAGAGATAGATCATTGCCCCGAACGCGATCGGAAAATAGACCGTGCCCAGGTTCTCCTGCTCCTCCCCCTCCATCGACTTGAAGGTGCCGCGCCAATAAGAGATGGCATTGATCACCACAAAGGTCACGGGCGGGATGATCGCAAACTCCCAACGCTCGAAGAGGAGCACCGTGCCCACCGACCACATGCCCACGCCCACGTGCACTATCTTGCGCGTGAACTCCACCGGCCGCCCTCCCAGCCTGTGAAACAGCTCGCCGACCAGCAGCACCCCAAACACGTACACGTACGAAACGATCAGCGCCGTATAATCCTGCCGCCACTCGATCTCGAACACTCCGTCTCCCTTCCGGATCTGCCCTGTCCGCAAACCGGCAGATTGGTAGACTGGTCACTCACCGGTGACCGGTCTACCAATCTACCAACCTACCAATCTACGATTTACCAGTCTACCAGCGTCGCCCGAAATCTACAAATTGGACTCCAGGGCAAGCCGTGCCAGCGCGCCCGCAACCTCTCCCGCCACCGCCGCGTTATTCTCCAGCAGCGCCACGTTGGCCTTCACACTGGCGCCTTCCGTCGCGCGCGCCACCCACTTGAGCAGGAACGGCGTCGACGCGCTCCCTTCGATGCCCCGCGCCCGTGCCTCCTCCAGCGCCCGCGCCGTCGCCGCTTCCAGCACCTCTGCCGGCAGCTCATCGCCCGCCGGCACCGGCACCACCACCAGCATCCCCCCCGGCAGCCCGAGCACCCGCTGCACGCGCAGGATCGCCGCCACCTCGTCCGGCCCGTCGGCGCGCACGTCCACCGGCAACCCGCTCCGTCGCGAGTAAAACGCGGGGAACTCGTCGGTGCGATAACCGACCACCGTCACCCCCGCCGTCTCCAACCACTCGAGCGTGGCCCGCAGGTCGAGGATCGACTTGGCGCCGGCGCACACCACCGCCACCGGCGTCGAGGCCAGCGTCGGCAGGTCGTTCGACACGTCATACGGTGGCTCGCGGTGCACCCCGCCGATCCCGCCCGTGGCAAACACCTCGATGCCGGCCCACGCCGCGATCGTCGCCGTCGCCGCCACCGTCGTCGCCCCATCCGCCCGCCGCGCCACCACCACCGGCAGGTCCCGCCGGCTCACCTTGCGGATGCCCTTGCCTGTCGCCAGGTACTCCAGTTGGTCGCCCGACACCCCGACGTG
>DATHUZ010000676.1:0-3877 GCA_035461725.1 Anaerolineae bacterium | reverse complement strand
GGAAAAAATGTATTGGGAAAGGAGCGCGATGAAAAATATCGGCATCGAATAGCCCACGAACGAGATCGCGGTGATAATATTATCGGCAATCGAGTACTGGCGTAGCGCCGAAAAGACGCCCATCACCAACGAAAAGATGATAATCACAATTTCCGCCGGGATCATCAACAGCAGTGTATTCGGAATCCGTTCGGCGATAATGTCCCACGCCTGCTTGCCGCGTGTCGCCAGCGACTTGCCAAACTCACCGCGCAGCACCCCGCGCTGTGTACCCGCCGTTTCTGGCACGCCGTCGCCGTCGACGTCCAGCATCGTCCAGTCATTTCCGATCAGCCAGTAGACGTATTGGATGTAGAGGGGCTGATCGAGACCGAGCTGGCGTGTCAGCCGCGCCCGATCCTCAGGCCGCACCACGCGCCTGCCGCCCATCGTCGCGACCGGGTCGGTGGCCGTGCGCATCAGCGTGAACAGAATCAGGCTGATGAAAAAGAGAAGCGGGATCGCCTGCAACAGGCGGCGGATTACGTATCGACCCATCATGCCCTCTTCTAGAAACGCAAGTTGTAGGCGAGGCCGGGATGCCTTCTCCCGGCCTCGCCCTGCGGGCAGGACCTACTGCTCCAGATCCCACTCCGCAATGTTGTAGAATGGCGTGACACCCGAGAACTTGACTCCCGTAAGGTCAGAGCTGACCACCCAGTAGTCAGGATCGTTCCACAGGCCCAGCCAGTAGACCTTCTCGTGCATCATCAGCGTGATCTCGCGTATGATCTCGGCCCGTTCGTCGGCGTCGATCGTCGCCAACTGCTGCTGGAACAGGGCGTCCAGCTCCTCATCGCATCCAAAGTAGTTGGCGCCCAGCGGGTTGTCGTCGCTCGGGATCTCGGAGCAGAGCCAGTAGTAGTGGTCGGGATCCGGGAACGCCGTCGAGTCGGACCACTGCATGAGGTCCAGCTCGCCGAGTGCTGCAGGTGACCCGTCGGCATAGCTGCCGAAAAAGAGGTCTGCGTTATAGTTCTGGATCTGCAGGTCGATGCCGATCTCGCGCAGCGCCTGCTGGGCCACCGCCTGGGCGTCCTGACGGATCTCGCGTGTGGTAGTGCCATGCGACAGCACCAGTGGGTTGCCGTCTGCGTCCTCCCGGATGCCGTCGCCATCCGAGTCGGTATAGCCCGCCTCTTCCAACAGCTCGCGGGCGCGGTCGGGGTCATACGGCCACGGCTCGATATCTGGATGGAGGTACCGCCCGCCCTCGAGCGGATCCCACAGCGTCTCCACCGGCTCGGTCAGTCCGAGCAGCAGGTCCTCGGTGATCGCCTGCCTGTCGAGCGCCATGGCAATTGCCTGGCGCACCCGGACATCCGTGACGGCCTCAGTTGCCCCCTCGCGGAAGTTAAAGTACCACCCCTCGGCATAGCCCGAGCTTGCGATCATGATCTCCAGCCCGGCGTCCGACAGCGCAGGCACGTCCGACAGCGGCGGGAACGTCCCCAGGTCCGCGTCGCCGGCGATCAGGGCCGCCGTCTGCGAGGCGTCGTCAGGCACGAACTGCAAATAGATCTCGTCGATCTTGGCCGGCTCGCCCCAGTAGTTCGGGTTCTTCACAAAGCGGATATAGCTCCCCGATTCCCACTCGGCAAAGTCGTACGGTCCGCACCCAACGGTCGGGGCCAGGTTCCACTCGGCTTCGTCCATCGACCCATTCGCTTCGAACACCGGCTCGATGATATGCTTCGGTAGCACCCCGCGCCAGAACCAGGCGAGCCAGGGCGCGAACGGCTCGCTAAACGTCATCACCACGGTCCGCTCGTCGGGCGCCTCCACGCTCACCAACTGGTCATACGGGTACTGGCTGACGACCGTGTTGTTCGGATCCATGATCATCTGGTACGTAAAGACGAAATCCTCAGCAGTGATCGGCGTGCCGTCTGACCAGACAATGTCATCACGGAGATTCATCGTGACCATGAGGCCGTCTTCACTCACGCCGCCGTTGTCGGTGGTCGGAATCTCGGTCAGCAGGTTGGGCTCGACGATGTTCTCGTCGTCCCACTCCCATGCCCAGCAGTGATAGATCTGCTGCAAGATGCTCGCAAACCACATGTTGCTATAGTTCCAGTTCAGGCTGTCGGGCTCTTGCGTCCACGCAAAGGTCACCACCTTGTTTCCGGCCGCAGGCTCTGCAGCGGTCGGTTCCGCGGGCGCCGCCGTCGGCTCCGCGGGCGCCGCAGTCGGCTCTGCGGGTGCCGCAGTCGGCTCTGCGGGCGCCGCCGTCGGCTGCTCGGCTGCCGGGGGCTGTGTCGCCTCCGGCGCTGTCGTGGGCCCACAGGCAGCCAGGCCCGCTGCCAGAACGGTGACCAGCACCGCGTATGTCACTACTTTCCATAGTCGGTTGTTCACGCTCTCCTCCTCTAGCATACGTCGTTGGATCGCGGCGCCTGCCGTCGATCCACGTCTGATCGCTCCCGGCGCTCGGGACCTGCCGGGTCAGGGTTCACCGTTCGTTGCACCACCCCCTTTCCCATCACTTTGCCACGTTCATCTCTCGTCAGTCGGTGACCAGCTCACGCTCTGCTGCGCGCATGATCTCGTCCAGCTCCCGTTCCTGACCCTCTTCCAGCGGCGGCACCTCGTGCTCCTCGAGCAGGCGCCGGGCCTCCGCCTCGGCACGGCCGGCCATCGTCTCCTGTCCGCCGCGCTGCCACTCTTCCCAGGCGCGCCGCTCCGCGAGCCGCGTCAGCAGCACCTCGCCTGCGCGCAGGTAGCGCACCGTGTGGCGCTGGTCAAGGAAATTGCGCGAGCCATCCATCACCCGGGCGATCACTTCGACCGCGAGCGCGTCCTCGTCGGCACCAAACCCACGCCGCACGCGGCGGACGCTCGCGGCGATCTCATCGTCGATCACCATCTGGGCATAGCTCCCGGTTACCCCTGCGGCCAGCTCGCCGATGCCCGATAGCTCGTCGGCGCCGGCCAGTGCCGGCACGATCGCGTTCAGGGCGCGCTCGTAGCCGCTCTGGAGGTCGAGGGTGTTGGAGTTGGTGGACAGCCCATACACATTCACCGGCAGGCCGTAGCGGTGGGACACCTGCACCGTGCCCGCCGACACCAACCCCAGCTCCACCCCGCCCCACACCGACATGCCCGTGCGCGGCTCCATCGCTGCCAGCCTGCCACAATAGATGATCGGTAGCCCCGGCCGGACGAGCTGGGCGAGCACGACAGACGCCAACACCTCCGCGTTCTGCTGTGCCAGCGCCCCCGCCAGCGATAGCGGCGCCGTCGCCCCCGCCGTCGGGCACGGCAGTGGCCCCAGTGGGATGCCGAGGCGCGCCGTTTCCACCATCGCCTCCACCACGTCGTCCGGAAAGGTGAGTGGACTGATCGGCGAGATGCCGAGCGATATCACCTCGGCGGCCGGGCCGACCACCTCTGCCATCCGCGCCGCATAGCGCACCTCGACCGCCGTCTGGGTGCCCGGCCCTTGCAGTGGCTTGGTTGTGTGGGGCAGTGCATGGCGATACATCGCCAGCGCCATCAGCGGCCCCGGCACGTCCTGCGGGGTGAAAAAAGGCGTGATGTTCGTCACGCCGTCGAGCGCGTCGAGCAGCCGCGTCGAATCGACCACGTCCTGCAGCGTCGCCGGCCGGCATCGCCCAGCGCCGGCGTCATACACCGTCGCCGCTCCGCCCAGGTTGTGCCAGTGCAGCGTGCCATCCCCCAGCGTCATTGTCTTGCCGTCGCGGCCCCGGATCGAAACCTGCGACGGGCAGCGGCCGATGCACGCTTGCACCAGCTCGGCCGGCAGCCGCACCCTGTCTCCGTTGAGAACTGCTCCGGCGTCTGCCAGCAACTCGCGTGCCGCCGGCTGCGTCAG
>DATHUZ010000675.1:0-7766 GCA_035461725.1 Anaerolineae bacterium | reverse complement strand
TCGCCATGGTCATGAGCCCGCTCCTGCTGCGGCGCTGGCTCGGCCGCCTGGGCGCGCTCATCACCGCCGTCCTGCTCCTGATCTCGCCCTCGATCCTCTACTACTCGCGCTACATCCGCAACGACATCTATATCACCGTGTGGACGATGCTGCTCATCGCCGCCCTCTTTCACTTTTTGCGCAGCCGCGATCCCCGTTGGTTTTACACCGGCGCCGCCGTGCTGATGCTGTCGTTGGCGACCAAGGAGAATGCCTACATCTTTGGCTTCATCGGCTTCTTTTTCATCGTCGCGGTCATCCTCTGGGAGCGGATCAAGCCGAGTGCCCATCTCTGGCTCTACGTAGGCGGCGGGGTGCTCGCTCTCCTGTTGCTTGCCAGCGGCTACCTGCTCGGCCGGCCGCCCGAAACGCCGGAAGGTGTCGGCACGCTGAGTGCCGGCATGAAGCTCTTCACGTCGGTGCTCACCGTGGTGGGCGGCACGCTCCCTGCGGTCCTGCTCAGCGCCGGCCTGCTTCGCTCGCGCTACCCTGCCCGCAGCAGTGTCGAGGAGGCCGTCAGATCGCTCACCTGGCGGCATTGGCTGGTGGCATTGGTCATCATCTTTCTGATCTCTGCCCTCCTCTTTACTACCTTCTTTACGAACCCGGCGGGGCTGGTAACAGGTGTCTTTGGCTCGATCAGCTACTGGCTTGCCCAGCAAGAGGTGCAGCGCGGTGGGCAGCCCTGGTACTACTACCTGCTGTTGCTGCCGATGTACGAGTTCCTGCCGCTCCTCTTTGGCCTGGTCGCCATCGTCTACTATCTGATCCGAGGCGCCGGCTCGGGAGCTTCCGGGGACACAGAGAGCGCGCTCGAACCCGATGGCGGGGCGGAGGCGTGGCACGTGGAGAACGGCCGCTTCGTCGCCTTTCTAATCCTGTGGGCGCTGGCCAGCCTCTTCCTCTACAGTTGGGCGGGCGAAAAGATGCCCTGGCTGGTCGTCCATCCTGCGCTGCCGTTCATCGTGCTCACTGCCAAGCTCCTGGGTGACACGCTGGAGCGTGTCGAGTGGCGCGAAGTGTGGCAGCGTGGCGGCGCCTTGCTCATGATCCTGCTGCCCGTCACCCTGTTCGGCATCTTTACCCTGATTCGCAAGCAGCCTTTCAAGAGCATGTCCATCTTTTCGCTCCAGGAAACCGGCAGTTGGCTCCTGGCGCTGATCGTCACTATCTTGATGGCAGTGTTGACCTGGCTGGTCATCCGCCGCCTGGGCGGGCGCCGCTCGTTGTTGGTGGCCGTGGTCACGCTCTTGGTTGTCCTCGGCTTGTTCACGGTGCGCTTTGCGTGGATGGCGGCGTACATCAACTATGACTATGCCACCGAGCTGCTCGTCTATGCGCACGGCGGTCCCGACGTCAAGCCAACCATGGACGAGATTGCTGGCATCTCGGCACGCACCGTCGGCGACAAGATGATCGAGGTGGCGTACGATAGTGACGTGTCGTGGCCGCTCGAGTGGTACATGCGCGAGTACCCGAACCGCCAATTCTATGGCGAAACACCAACCCGGGAAAAGCTCGACGTGCCCGTCGTCCTCGCCGGCGACAAGAACGACGCCAAAGTGCAGCCCTTCCTCGGCGACCGCTACCACCGCTTCAAGCGGCGCCTCGTCTGGTGGCCCAATCAGGAGTACATGGGCCTGACGTGGGATCGGATCTCCGAAATCCTGACTACGCCCGATCTCAGGCAAAAGCTGTGGCGCATCCTCTACTATCGCGAGTATCCACGCACGCCCGACGACTGGTACCACGTTCACAACTTTTACATGTACGTGCGCAAAGATGTCGCCGCACAGCTCTGGGATTTCGGCACGAGCCCGATGGAAGTCGTCGAGCTGCCCGTCGATCCCTATCTCGAGGTCTACAACGAGGTGACCGGCGTTGCGACGTGGGGTGTCGTCGGTGTCGAGCCGGGACAATTCAATCACCCGCGCGGCATCGCGGCCGGCCCAAACGGCACCATCTATGTCGTCGACTCGGACAACAACCGCATCCAGGTGTTTGACGATCAGGGGGCACTGATCACGGCCTGGGGCAGCCGCTGCGACATCAGCAGCGGTGCCGGCTGCGAGCAGCCCGGCGGGACCGGTCAGTTCCAGGAGCCGTGGGGCATCGGCGTCGACGCGCAGGGGCGAGCCTACGTCGCCGATACGTGGAACCACCGCGTTCAGGTGTTCGACGCCGAAGGCACCTTCGTGAACGCGTGGGGCTCCTTTGGCGAGACGACGACCGATCCTTACCTCTTCTACGGGCCGCGTGACGTCGCCGTCGACGACGGGCTAGGACGCGTCTATGTCACCGACACGGGCAACGAGCGGGTCGTCGTGTTCGACCTCGACGGTAACTATATCACCTCCTGGGGGGGGGAGGGCATCACGCCTGGTTCGTTCGCCGAGCCTGTCGGCATCGACGTCGATCCGGATGGCAACGTCTATGTGGTCGACACGTGGAACCAGCGCGTGCAGGTCTTTGATAACGAGGGAACCTATCTGCGCGAGTGGACGGTCGACGCATGGTATGGCGAATCTGTCGTCAACAAGCCCTTCCTGGCTGTCGATGATGAGGGGCGCGTGTACGTTACCGATCCTGAGGGCTATCGCATCGCCGTGTTCAGCAGCGAGGGCGAGATCCTGGCCACCTTCGGGCGCTACGGGTTCGACGCCGGCGCCTTCAGCCTGCCGACGAGCCTCGACGTCGACGATGAGGGCTATATGTATGTCACCGACACCGACGGGCAGCGCGTGATCAAGTTCGCGCCCCTGTTCGAGCAATAACACACGCCTACGGAGGCCCGAGCTTGCTCGGGAAGGCTGCGCTCGATATCCACCACCCCGAGCAAGCTCGGGCCTCCGCGTCACGCCGTGCCCCGAGGCCCGAGCTTGCTCGGGATCGGTTACCCTATGATGGCCTGGATCGAGGGTTGTTACCCCAACTGTTCCGGCGTAAAACCGTCCGGCAGCAGCTCTGCGATGGTATAGGTGCGGCTTTTTCCTTCCGTGTCCGCCACGATCACGCGCAGGTTGCCCTTCTCCCCGCCGAACTCGCGCAGGATCTGCCGGCACGAGCCGCACGGCGTCGCTCCCGTCTCTGTAACCACGGCGATCGTGTCAAAGTCGCGCTCCCCTTCCGATACCGCCTTGGTTACTGCCGTTCGCTCGGCGCACGTCGTCAGTGGATAGGCCGCGTTCTCCACGTTCGCGCCGGTGAACACCTGTCCCGAGCGCCCCAGCAGCGCGGCACCCACGGGAAAGTTCGAGTAGGGAGCATACGCGTGCTCGCGCGCACGCCGCGCAATCTCGACCAGCTCCTGGTCGGTTGGTCGGTCACTCATTGGTTCCACCGCCTCTTTCCATTTCCGTTGCCATTTCCATTCCCGCCACCATCCGCGTGCGCCTCGCCGGCGTCAGCGGGCCCGCTGCCTGGCACCTCTCCCCCCGCCGGCCGCACCGGCGCCACCCGCTGCACGCGCACCTTTTTGATGCGCCGGCCTGCCACCGACTCGACCCGAAAGTCGAGGTTGTTGTACGACACCTGGTCGCCCACCACCGGCACCTTGCCCAGCTCACTGTAGATGAACCCGCCCAGCGTGTCGCTCTCCTCCGTCGGCAGCGACACGTCCATCAATCGGTTAAGGTCGTCCAGGTCCACCCGCGCGTCCACGACGTACTCGTCCTCGCTGATGAACTGCACGAATGGCTCCTCGCTGTCGTATTCGTCCTGGATCTCGCCTACGATTTCTTCGAGCAGGTCCTCGATCGTTACCAGGCCGGCCATGCCGCCATACTCGTCGACCACCACGGCCATGTGCACGCGCCGCTGCTGCAGGTCGGGGAGCAGGTCGCTCGCCTTTTTCGTCTCCGGTACAAAGTAGGCCGTGCGCAGGATCTTGTTCAGCGGCACGTCGGTGCGCCCATCGCGCAGATAAGGCAGCAGGTCCTTGGTATAGAGTACGCCCAGGATGTTGTCGATCGTCTCACGAAACACGGGGATGCGCGAAAAGCCCGCCTCCATGATCGTCCCCAGTGCGTCGAGCATCGGCGTGTCCTCGTCGAGTGCCACGACGTCGATGCGCGGCACCATCACCTCGCGCGCCAGCGTGTCACCCAGCTCAAAGATGGAATAGATCATCTCCTTTTCCTCTTCCTGGATGACCCCCTCCTCCTCGCCGGCATCGACCAGGGTCTTGATCTCTTCTTCTGTCACGAACGGCAGCTCGCGGCGCACGTCACTGCCAAAGAGGCGCGCCACGCCGTTGGCGATCCACACCGTCAGGCGCACCACGGGCATGACCAGGATCGAGATGAGGGCGAGGGGCCGAGCCAGCCACAGGGCCAGCCGCTCGCTGTACGTGGCACCCACCATCTCGGGCACCAGCTCTCCGAGGATGAGCATGATCCACGCTGCCGCAAACACCACGGCGATAAAGGCGACCGGATAGGCGGCGTCGCCCAGCCACGGCTCGATCGCGCGTGTCACATGTGGCGCCGAGATCGCGGCGACCACCCCGCCTGCCAGGAAACTGGTGAGCATCATGCCCAGTTGGGCCGTGGCGAGCAGCCGGCTCGCGTCTTCTGCGAGCCGCTCGGCGGCGCGCGCCGGTGCCGAGCCTTCTTCGATCAACTGCTTCAACCGTGCCTTGCGCACGTTCACCAGCGCCGATCTGGCCGTTGCCAGAAACCCGTTGGCGACCAGAAGGAAAAGGAAAAGAGCGACTTCCGGGAGCGTCACGTCAGGCTTCCTCCTGTCCCCCTTCGCCGGGTGGCTTGCCGGGCGCGTCTTCCGGCAGCGGTTTGACTCGCGCCGGCACGCCATAGGCCACCCTGCCCGGGGGCACGTTGTGCGTTACGACAGATCCCGCGCCGGTCCTGGCTCCATCGCCCACCTCGACCGGAGCCACGAGCATCGTGTCGCTCCCGATAAAGGCGCCTTTGCCGATCGTCGTCGCATGCTTTTGCTGGCCATCATAGTTGCACGTGATGGTACCCGCGCCGATATTCGCCCCGGCACCCACCGTGGCATCGCCCAGGTAGCTGAAATGCCCCATCTTGGCGCCGGGCCCCAGGTACGAGTTCTTGACCTCGCCAAAGTTGCCCATATGCGCGCCCTTTCCCAGGCGCGCGCCCTTGCGCAGGTGCCCGAACGGGCCGACGTCAGAGCCCTCTTCCATCCAGGCGTGCTCTACCACCGACATCTCGACGCGGCAGCCATCCTCGATGGTCGAGCTGCGCACCACGCTGTTCGGGCCGATCGTGCACCCGCAGCCAATGCGCGTCTGGCCCTGCAAGATCGTATTCGGCCAGATCGTCGTATCGACGCCGATCTCCACCCCCGCGTCCACGTACGTCGTCTCGGGGTGGATCATGGTGACCCCTGCCAGCATCCACTGCTCGTTGATCCGCCGCCGCATCTCTGCCGCCGCCACGGCCAGCTTGGCGCGGTGGTCCACGCCCATCACTTCGAGTGTGTCCTCCACCTCGATCGCCGCCACCATCTCGCCTTCCGCGTGCGCGGTCACTACCAGGTCGGTCAAATAGTATTCGCCGCCAGGCTGGCGCTCGATTTTGTCGAGGTGGTCCCACACCCAATCGTCACGGAAGCAGAGCAGCCCGCTGTTTACCTCGCCGATCTCTTTTTCTGCAGGTGTCGCCGCCTTCTCCTCGACGATCGAGGCCACCTGCCCCGTGTCGCCGTCGCGCACAATGCGGCCATACCCGGCCGGGTTGTCCGGCCGGAAGGTGAGGAGCGTAGCCGCCGCACCTGTTTCCCTGTGATGCGCCACCAAGCGCCACAGCGTCTCGGCCCGGATCAGGGGCGTGTCGCCGTAGAGCACCAGGACTGTATCGGCCCTGCCGGCCGCCGCGTCGCGCGCCTGCTGCAGCGCGTGGCCCGTGCCGAGGCGCTCCGCCTGGAGCGCGTACGTCACACCGTCGCCCAGCGCCTCGCGCACCAGGCCGGCGCCCTCGCCCACCACCACCGTCAACTCTTCCGGATCGAGCGCGCGGGCGGCGTCGACGACGAACTGCACCATCGGCCTGCCGGCCAGCGGATGCAGGACCTTGGGCAACTCGGACTTGATGCGGGTTCCCTTACCCGCAGCCAGGATCACTATGCTGGTGCTCAAATTCTCGCTCCTCAGGGAGAAAACAGAAAACGACCAAGGCAGACACTGTGTACGCCACAGGTCTGACCTGGTCGGGTCAGATGCCAATCTCGTTTACACTCGATTATAGAGTGAGGGTCCGGGCCCTCTGAGGGTAATTCGTCCATCCGATGCCGGCTCTACCGGAACGTGCCACCTGTCGGCAGAGCGCGATAGTCATCTCCTTTACTGGTGAGGCATGTTATCACAAAACTCCCAATTATGCAAATCGCACGCCATTTAACCCCAACCCGTACTCTGCCGCCCAAGCAGCTTGGCCCACCCACGGACACGAGTTTTATCACAAACCACTAGTATCGCAAGCCCGGCACTCCAGGGTGCACCGGCTGGAGAGCGTTTATGGCAACGGCTTCAACTGTCCAAAAGCGACTGAAGCTGCAACTACAAACGAGGATCGCCTCCTTCCCCGACAAGCTGTTAGAGAGGCCCCCTGCACCCAAGGCATGCACCGGGTTGCGTGCCTGCTCTTGGCAAGTAGATTGGTTTGTGGTACAATGTCGTCGTAAGATTGTGGCTGTGGCCTTGGGGGTTGGGGAGGGTCTATGTCTACTGTAACTCTGGCGGAGATTATCCAGGACATCCACGCGATGGACGAAGAGCTATGGCACTATGAAGCGCGCTATGGTCTTCGGTCCCAGTACTTCTATGAGCTTTACCAGGCGGGCCAGCTGCCCGACGAGGACCCGGTGGAAGCACGGGACTATGCCGATTGGGCTGCTTGCTACGACATCAAGCGGCACCGTGAAGAGCTGTACGATAGGCTCGTTCGCGAGGTGGTGTCGCTCACCGACTTGCGTCTGACGTCGAGGCCGTTGGCTGTTCCTGTGAACTCCTGAGTCATGCTCTCTTCCATTGAAGAGTACAGCCAGGCCATGCCCCACCCCAAAGAGCCTTCGTTGGCGAGCACACATCCCCACCACAAGCACGTCCCACCTGACATCAAGCACCACCGTGTTCCGGCTCCTGATTTGAGCTTCACCCAGCCCAACCTGCCTTCTCTCATCCGCGAGGTTGAGCACGATTTCCTCTGTCGGTAGCTCGGAGCCTGCAACGGCATCCGCGATCCAGGCAGCTCTGAATCACTGACGGCATTGAGCCCCACCGACAACACCGATCAGTGCTCTCACTCTTTTTCAGTGCCTCAGTGCTTCAAAACCGTCCACCCACCTCAGAAATCAGGAGCCAGTAACCAGGACCTGGTGCGGGGCGCCGGTGCCGGCAGGCTCGAAGGATCCAGAGCACATGGGCCAGGAGCAGGGCCACCCGACATCCCGACGTGTGATGGGGTACCGAGGTGTATGAAATCGCCAGATGTGGCGTGAGGAAGGGCTATCAGGGGTAGAAACGAGCGCGACCTCCCGACAGAATGAAATTCCAGAAACGACGACGGGTACGTCGGGAAAAGCGGGGTTGAAGCGAGAAGAAGTTTGGTCGAAAGATGTAGTAAACTGGATGAAACGTGCTTCCCGGCTATCCCGACATGATGCCGGGGGGGGCGGTGGGGGGGCCATTGGGTATTGGATATTGGATATTGGCGGTGCACGGAGAGAGGGGGTATGAAGTAAGC
>DATHUZ010000674.1:0-1967 GCA_035461725.1 Anaerolineae bacterium | reverse complement strand
ATGGTGCTCGACAGCGCCACGCCGGCCAACCGCGGGCGGATGACAGGCTTTTACCAGCTCTCCTACATGCTGGGGCTGACCATCAGCCCCATCGTCGGTGGCACGCTCACCGACACCCTCGGCTTTCGGCCTGCCGTCTTTGCCTGTGCTGCACTCACCGCGGCCGGCCTGGCGATCGCCTGGCTCTTTCTACCCGAGACGCGGCGCAACCCAGCACCCGCCACCGCGCCGCCACACATGCGACTCCCTTCTCCCGCGGCCCTCATTCGCGCCGCCCGCCACCTCCATCCGCAAGCGGCCATCGCGGCCCTGATCTACCTGTCGATCTTTTTCGTGAGCAACGGCGTCCTGATGTCCACCATCAGCCTCTACCTGGCACGCCGCTGGGGATCGACCGTGGCGGTTGCCGGCCTGACGGTCGGTGTATCGTCGCTGGCGGGTGTCATGCTCGCGTCACGCGCCGCGCTCGGCATCCTTGCCGGTCCGGCCGCGGGCATTGTTTCCGATCGTCTGGGCACACGCTGGCCTGTCGCCCTCGTCGCCATCGCCATGGCGGCTGCCGGGTTCGCCATCCTGGCGCTGCCCGGCACAGTGTGGCTGGCCTTTGCCGGCGTCGCCCTGGTCGCTTCGGGCGCCGGTGCCCTGATCACGGCCATCGCCGCCCTGACAGGGGACCTGGCTGCCGGCAGCCGGCCCGGCGCGGCGATGGGCGCCCTTGCCACTGCAGGTGACGTCGGCAGCGCCGCCGGGCCTTTGGTGGCGTATGCGCTCGCCACGCACATCGAGCTGCCCTCGATCTATCTCGGGTGCGCCGCGCTACTCGGGTGCGTCTGCGCGGCGGCACTCGCAGCCAGCCGCCGCGAGGGCAAACGCATATGAACTCGCAGACAAGATGGAGGCCCGACCTTGGTCGGGGAAGCTGTGACGCGTAAAGCCACCCCGAGCAAGCTCGGGCCTCCGGCGGGCCGGGCATGCGCAGCGCCGATCCAAATGCGTTTGCTCTCCTGACGGGCGGGCCGGGATTGACCGAATTGCAGGGCGATGGTATACTCAGGCCGCAGCGAGCCGAGCCAGGGGCGCGGTCGGAGACCGGCCCCGTCAATTTTGCATCTACCGGGACTCGAAAGAGAGCGCGCGGCGCGCATAGAAGGAGACGGACTTGATCGTAGAAACGCTGCCCGTGGGTTTGATCCAGACGAATGCGTACGTCGTGGGCGACGAAGAGACGCACGAGGGGGTGGTGATCGACCCGGGAGGGAACCCGGAGCGGATCCTGGCGGTGGCGAAGCGGCACGGGCTGGCGATCCGGTACGTGCTGAACACGCACGCTCACTTTGATCACACGGATGCGAACGGCGCGCTGGTGGAGGCGACGGGCGCAGCGCTGGCGATCCACCCACTCGACAGGCCCCTGCTGGAGGCGGCAGGGGGCGCGGCGTTCTTTGGGCTGCGCGCGGCTCCGGGGCCGGCGCCCGACGTGGCGCTGGCCGACGGCGACGTGCTGGAGGTGGGGACGCTGCGCTTCCAGGTGCTGCACACGCCGGGGCACACGCCGGGGCACGTCTGTTTTTACGAGGCGGGCGCGGGGGCCGTGTTCGACGGGGACGTGCTTTTTTATCGCAACGTGGGACGGGCGGACCTGGAGGGAGGGAACTGGCAGCAGCTCTTGAGGAGCATCCAGGAAGTGCTGTTCGCGCTGCCCGATGAGACGGTGGTCTATTCGGGGCACGGGCCGGTGACGACGATCGGGGAAGAGAAGCGGTTCAATCCGTGGGTGCAGTAGATAGTTACACAGAGATACGCAGAGGGGGATGGAGATACACGGAGATTGTCGGGGTAGTATGTGCATCTCTCGGTTTGTGTAGAGAATGGGATAGCAGCAAGCCAAGATCAGGTTGAGGAGGATTTTGTGAGCGACGCAAGAGAGGCAGTCATCGTTGGTGCGGCGCGAACGCCGATCGGCAAGT
>DATHUZ010000673.1:0-11405 GCA_035461725.1 Anaerolineae bacterium | reverse complement strand
TGCTATAATCCACCGAGCCAGTGTGCGCATAACTTCACAAGGAGGAGAGAGGCATGGCTAAGGTCCTCGTGGTCGACGATGACCCCGATTTCGTCAAGGTAACCACCAAGATCCTGGAAAAGTCCGGATATGAGGTGGTCTCTGCGTCCAACGGTGCGAAGGCTTTGCAGACGATGCGCTCCAATCCCCCGGACGTGGTTCTGCTGGACATTATGATGGCCTACATCCTCGATGGACTGGACGTCAGCCGCGAGATGGCCGCGGATCCCGCACTCAAGGACATTCCAGTGATCATGGTCACCTCCTTGACCGGTGTCAAGGGCAGCGGCCTGTTTCCCACCGATGAATATGTGCCGGTTGACGAATGGCTTTCCAAGCCGGTGGATGCCGACGCGTTGTTGCAGCGTGTGGGCGAGGCTGTGAGCTAGAAGACAGGGCCGCCGGAGGGGCAGGACCATGGACAAGATCCGGATTGGCGGGATCATGCAGAACGGTCATCTCGCCATGCTGAACATCACGTCCGTTCCCGATCGACCGGGGACGGCAGCGGCAATCCTGGGCGGCTTGGGCAAGAAGAACATCAACGTGCAGTTCATCGTGCAGTGCATCGATCAGAGTAACCGCGACCAGGTAGCTATGTGCGTCGATCGCGACGACCTCCAGGCAGCGATGCAGGTCCTCGACCGTGTTGCCCCGGGCATCGATGCGGGCAGGGTGAATGCCCAGCCAGAAGCCGCGATCGTCTCCATCTTTGGCCCGGACTTTCGCGAGCGCCCTGGCATTGCCGGTACCATGTTTGAGGCACTGGCCGCCCACCAGATCAATATCCTGGCGATCAGCACCTCCATCTCCACCGTATCGTGTGTCATCGAAGCGGCACAACTCGAGTCGGCGCTCTCCGCCCTGCGCAACACATTCGATTTGCCCTGATGGCCCACGTGTAGGCAATCAAAAAGCGTGGCACCAATCCGTGCCACGCTTTTTTCGTTCCGAACGCGACTATCAGTCACGAGCGCGTTTCTGGCCCGGCCTCCCCGCCTAGCACGAGATTGGACGCGTGCGTGCCCCGGTACACACGCTGCGAAGCTGGCGTAGGAGCACGCGGTGGCGTTGATCTGCCACGCGGCTCTGCGTGGTCCATTTTCGGTTGGAGAGGTAGGATAAACCGGAAGCGAGTGCCCTGGCCCACTTTCGAGGTCGCCTTGATCTCGCCCCCGTACGCATCGACGATCTGCTTGACAATCGACAGCCCGAGGCCGGTGCCGATCTCTCCAGTGGCCTTGGCGGCATCGGTGCGAAAGAACTCCTGGAACAGGTGCCCCATCTCTTGCTCCGACATGCCAATCCCCGAATCCTCCACCACCCCGATCAACGCATCTTTGTCCGCCTGGAGTCGCACCGAGATCCGCCCCCTCTCGGGGGTGTACTTGATCGCGTTGCTGATCAGATTCGTCCAGATCTGCTTGATGTGCTCACGATTGGCAAGCATGATCGGATGATCCAGGATCTCGATCTGGAAGCTCTGGCTCTTGTTGCGCGCCTGTTCGGAGAGCATCTCGCACACATCTTTGAGAATGCTTGCCACGTCCTGCTCACCTGCCTCGGCGGGTAGGCCACGCGCCTCCTTGAGCCGCGCCAGCTCAAGAAGATCAGATGTCAGATGCAGCATCTCTTGCAGGCGTGCCTGTATACGGGCCAACGTCGGCCTGAGCTCATTCTCGGGCACATAGCCGGCGACGATCAGGTTTACATAGCTCTGCGCGGCAGCCACTGGCGCGCGCAGCTCGTGAGCCACCTTTAGCATCAGGTGGCTCTTCATCTCATCGAGGCGCTCAAGTTCCTCTTTGGTTCGGGTCAGCTCCTCCGCCTGCCGCTCAACCGCTTTCAGGCGGTGGCGCTCCAACCCCTGTTCGACGGCCACCAGCAGTTCATCAGACGTGAAGGGCTTGGAGAGAAAGTTGTAGGCACCGCTGCGCACTGCGTCGACGGCCATCGCCACACTGCCAAAGCCCGTAATAATGATGCAGATCGCATCCGGGTTTTCAGCCAGGATCGAATCGAGCAGACTGAGACCACTGCCGTCAGGAAGCATGACGTCCAGTAGATAGAGATCGTAATCGCCCACGGCGATCAGTTCTCGTGCCCTGGTGAGATCAGGTGCCAGGTCCACCCTGTAACCCGCGGGGGTGAGCGCCCGGCGACACCCCTCGCGCATGCCCATTTCGTCGTCGACGACCAGGATGCGTGCCCCATCTCCCAGCTTTTGTGTCAAGATCGCGTCCTTTCTCTTCTTTTACAGGTGTAGTGCGCGCTACCCGACCGGCTGCACCCACCCGGGTCTATTGCAGCACAAAGGTCCCCTCGGGCAGCTCTCCCTGCAGCGGCAGCTTTTCGCGCAGCGTGACAGAAAAGCAGGTCCCTTTGCCCGGCTCACTCTGCATCGTGATCTGACCACGGTGCATCTTGATGATGCCATAGATGATCGCCAGGCCCAGTCCCGTTCCTTTGCCGATCGGCTTGGTGGTAAAGAAGGGGGTAAAGAGTTTGGTCATATTCTCAGGTGGGATTCCAACCCCCGTGTCGGCCACGGCGACGGTCACACATCCATCTCGCGGCTGGCACCGGCTCGACAAAGTCAGCGTGCCGCCATCGGGCATCGCCTCGGCCGCGTTGTTCATCAGGTTCAAGAACACCTGCCTGAGCTGTAGGGGATCGGCCTGGATGGGCGGCAAGCCGGCATCGAGATCGGTGACGATCTCGACCCTCTCGTAAAGCTCCTGTTTGCTCGCCTCCTCCACCAGGTCGTAGAGCACGGCATTCAAGTCCGTTTCCTGGGCCAACACCTGGTTCTGCCGCGAGAAGTTGAGCAGGTCGTTGACGATCGTCTTGCAGCGCGTGGCCTCACGGATGATCATCTCCAGGTCTTCTTTCTGCTGAGTGTTGTCGCGTGGTGTTTCTTTGTGGAGAATGTCCGAGTAGAGCAGGATCGACCCGAGTGGGTTGTTGATCTCGTGGGCCACACCCGCCGCAAGCTGGCCTACCGAGGCGAGCTTTTCCTTCTGTACGAGCTGCTCCTGCGTGCCCTTGAGCGTCGCCACCATAGCATTGAACGAATCTGCGAGCTTGCGCATTTCATCGTAGCCGCTCACCGGCACACGCACCGACCAGTCACCTTCGGCCACCTGCCGTGTGGCCGTGACCAGGCCTGTCAGCGGACGCGAGATCGAGACCGCGACAGGAAAAGCAATAAGCACGGCCAGCAGGATGGTGGCACCCGCGATCAAAAAGATCCGCTCACGAAAAGAGGCCAGCAGTGCCTGAAAGGTGGACTGGCTGGCGCCTACGTAGAGTACACCCACCACGTCGCTACGGTGGTTGTAGAGGGGCCGGTAGCGGGTAATATACCACTGGTTGACGACGTAGGCGGGGCCGGTAAACTCCTGGCCGGCCACGAGCACGCGATCGAACACCTCCTGCGACACGCGCGTGCCTATGGCACGATTCCCCGCCTCATCCATCACGTTGGTCGTGACGCGCATATCGCCAAAAAAGATCGTCGACGTGTCGACCCCTGCCACCTCTTTGATACGGTCGACCAGGGTGAAATCGTTGTTGAAGAGGTGACCAGCTAGCACGGTACCGAGAAATTCGCCTTCGTCGGAGATGATGGGCGCCACCGCAAGGAGCGTCAGGCCGGCGGTGCCCTCTCGCGGATCAAACGGCTCGGCGGCCGCCATCTCGGTGTCGATCAGGGGAATGCGCGCCTGCTCGTCGAGATCGAGCCAGAGCAGGTACTCGGCGGGCAGCACCTCTGCGCCAGCCCGCGGCGCGGCGTCGGCCATCGTGTCGGCGATGATTTCGAGACCCGACCAGGCAGTGCCGCGGTGAAAGATGCGAGACCGATCATTGACTGACACGCGCCCGGTCACACTTTCGCCCGACGGATCGATGATGACGATAAAGCGCTGCGTGTGGGGAGGCAGGTTGCTAACCTCGGTGTCAATCTCATCTTGCACCACCCTCAAGGCGTCGGACTGTCCGCGCGCAGCGTCGATGACGTTGTGGCGCACAGCACGTGCCGAGGCGATCCTGTCGGCGCTGGCGACGATGTCGTTGAGCTTGCTCTCATAAAAAGCGGCCGCCAGGTCCATATCGCGGCCGACCCGGGCGTCCTGAGCGCCTTTCAGGTAACTGTCGATCAGGCTGTAGGTGATGGCAGCACCGACGACGATCGTGATCGCTGCCGTCAGGGCAAATCCAAGGATCAGAATCGATTGCAGGCGCCAACCCGAGGCGCGCCATATGATCTTTTTCAATTCCCGCCACCTCCCTCGGTCAGCAGGGGCTCGACAAGCCGCCGCGGGCTGATTATACCACACAAGACGTCAAAAGGCGAAAACCGCGTCGATTCTTCCACCAGCGCTGGCCGCCACACAGCGCGATCAGCGCGCCAACCGCGCCTCGTGCTCTTCAAAGAGCCACCACTCGTTGGCCGCCGCGATCAGGTCGGCGTGCACATTCGCCTCGTACGTAAAGAGCACGACCTTTTTTTCGAAACGCTCACGCACCAGGTCCACCGCCGGCACAAAGTCCTGATCTCCGGTAGTCAGGATCAGAGTCTCGACGTGTGTCAAGCTCGCCTGCCACACGACGTGCGCTGTCAGGTCGACATCCACCCGCCGCTGGCGATTGGTCCCCGGCGGGCCCGACTGCATCGGCTGCAGTCGCACCTCCATGCCAACGCGCTTCATGGCATCGTAAAACGCGCGCAGCCCGCGCGGAATACCGTAGGCCGGATCGAACCCATTGAACACAAAGCTGCGCACCTGGCCGCACCGCTCGGCCAGGAACCGCTCCGTCTCCACATAGTCGAGCCGGAATTTGTTGTCGCTCGCGCGTACCACGTACCCCACGTCGACGAGCCACGATGCCTTGTTCACCTCTTTTTTTCCTCCCCATCTACCGCGATCCTCGCCCGAGGGATACTCGGGACGATTGCGCGGCCTACAACCCAGAGGGGTGTGTTACCGCCGTTACGTACCGCAATCCTCCGGATTGCGGTACGCCCGCCGCCTTCCATTTTTCACTGGAGATACCCATACTCCCGAAACCATGCCAGCGTATCCCGCACCGTGTCGACGAACGGACGTGTCTTGAACCCGAGCTCCTGGCGGGCGCGGCCCGTGCTCAGGGCCTGCCACTCGCTCAACGTCTTGAAATGCTCCAATGGCGGCGGCGGCACGAACGGCAGGCGGCCGAGCGCCTCGCCGCCGCGGACCACGCGCCGCACCAGGCCCAGTGGCGCCTTCCAGCGGGGCGGGGCCACACCGGCCTCCCGCGCCGCCGCCGCCAGCGCCTCACGCACGGGCACGTTCTCGCCCCCCAGGATGTAGCGCCTCCCGGGCACGCCCCGTTGCGCGGCAAGCATATGTCCCACCCCCAGGTCGCGCGCGTCGATCACGTTCACGTCGAGGTCGAGCCACACAGGAAAGCGCCCCTTTGCCACCTGGAGCAAGATCTCGCCCGTCGTCGGCTTGACGTCCCACGGCCCAAACACCGCCGTCGGATTGACGATGATGATCGGCACCCCCTGGGCCGCAGCTCGCCACGCCTCGGCCTCCATCGCCCACTTGGTCTCGAAATAGGCACTGTCCGTCGAGCCGGGCAGGTAGAAATCGCGCTCGTCGGCCAGCCGTCCCGGCTCACCCGGCGGCCCGATCGTCGTCAGTGTGCTCGTGTAGACGAGGCGCGCCACACCCGCTTCCTCCACGGTGGCGAGCACGTTCCGCATCTGGCTCACCGCCTCGCGCATCGCCCCGGCCAGATCGAGCGAGTGGCGCGGATAGTAGGCCGCCGCGTGAAACACCACGTCACAGCCACGCATTGCCTGCACGAGCGACCCCCTGTCGCCCAGGTCGCCGATCGTTTGCTCCACATCCAGCCCGTCGAGCATCCACGTCTTGCTTCCTGCCCGGTGAAACGCCCGTACCGCCCACCCCGCCTCCAGGCAGGCGCGCACCACGTTGTTGCCGATGCAGCCTGTAGAGCCGAGAACGACTGCTTTTATTGTCAATGCGCTCACCTTTCAGCGCCGGAGAAATTCTTTCTCCAACGTCTCGATCGTAAAATGCACCACCGTGGGACGGCCGTGTGGGCACGTGCGGGGCGATTCGCACTGCTCCAGGTCGCGGATGAGCTGCTGCATCTCTGCCTGCGACAGCGTCTGCCCGGCCTTGACCGCTGCTCGCTTGCACACGATGGCCACCAGCCGCTCTTCCGCCTGGTCGGCGAGTGGATCGTCGCCGTCGCGCAGCATCTCCAGGATGTCGACCAGTGCCGCCCTGACATTCGGGCCGGACAGGATCGCCGGGACGGCGCGCAGCAGATACGCCGCTCCGCCAAAGGGCTCGATCTCAAAGCCCAGGTGGTTCAGGCCGGCCACCTGCTCATCGAGGATGCCGGCCAGGATCGGATCGAGATCGAGGACCTCCGGCTCCAGTAACGCCTGCGATGCGACCGCCTGCCGCTTACTGTCGGCGCTCATTTTTTCATACAACACCCGCTCGTGCGCCGCGTGCTGGTCGACCAGGTACATGCCCTGGGGCCCCTCGGCCACGACGTAGGTCTGGCCCACCTGGCCGACGACGCGCAGCAGGGGCAGCCGAACCGGGCCGACGTAGCCGGGCTGCGGTTCATCCTCTGGCGGGCGGTAGAGATCGAGCGCCGCCTGAGCGTCGCCCTGCCCCAGGCGGGCCATGGCCTGCCGCCGCTCCCATGTACGCAGCGCATCGGGATCACCCCAGTGGGGTGCAGTGTCGCCAGGCACGGGCCACCGCGTGTCCCAGGTTAGCCCGCGCCCGCCCGCTGCCGGCACGGGTGCCCGATCCACCAGCGTATGGCGCACGGCACGCTGCACGGCAGAAAAGACGCGCCGCCCGTCGCGGAATTTGACCTCGCGCTTGGTCGGGTGAACGTTCACGTCGACCTCGGCGGGATCGACATCGACGAGCACGACAGCGACGGGGTGGCGCCCCACGGGCAGTAGGCCATGGTACGCCTGGGCCACCGCGTGCGCCAGCGACGTGTCCTGAATCCAGCGCCGGTTGACAAAGAGAGTGATGTAGCTGCGGTTGGCACGGTGGAGCACAGGGGCGCCCGTATAACCGCTGACCACCACCCTGTCATCCTCGGCAAGCTCTTCGAGCGCCAACATGTCGGCCGCCAGCTCCAGGCCATGGACGGCGATCAGGACATCGTACAGGCTGCCAGCGCCGGTCGACTGAAAAATCTGCCGCCCGTCTACGGTCAGGCGGAACCGGACAGCGGGATAGGCGAGAGCATAGTGGGTCACCACCTCGTGGATGTGCCCTGCCTCCGTGCGTGGCTGGCGCAGAAACTTTAGGCGAGCAGGCACGCTGTGAAACAGATGCTCGACCGTGATGGTCGTCCCCGCCGGGCTGCCGCGCCCCTCTTCGCGCACGACGCGTCCATCCTCCACCCGCAAAAAGGCACCCATCGCCTGATCGCGCGGCCGGGTGAGCAGGGTCACCTGGCTGACGGCGGCGATGCTGGCCAGCGCCTCGCCGCGAAAGCCGAGCGTGGTGATCTGGTCGAGATCCGACACATCGGTTAGCTTGCTGGTAGAGTGGCGCGCAAAGGCGAGCCCCGCCTCGTCGGCCGGGACACCGCAGCCGTCATCGGCGACGCGGATCAGCCGGCGGCCTCCCTCGCGGATCTCGACCTGGATCTCGCCCGCACCGGCGTCGATGCTGTTCTCGACGAGCTCTTTGACCACCGAGGCGGGTCGCTCCACGACCTCGCCCGCGGCGATCTTGGCCGCCACCTCGGGCGGCAGGCGTCGAATTGGCATGTCCTCCTCGATGGTGGGGGCCGGTTGCTTGGCCCCCCGCGTGGCTGCATTATACCTCAAAGATTGGTAAATTGGTAGATTGGGAGGCCGGTAGATTGGGCGGGTCGCGTTCGATAGTTGCCAAGGCGCGCCACTTGAGGTATAATTGTGTACGGTCAAGTTGACGTACCAGCCTTCGGGGCAGGGTGAGGCAGTGCCATCAGGCGTGCGCCAAGTCCCGACCGGCGGTGAGGTCTGCAAAGAGGCCAAGCCCGCGAGCGTGTGTCACGCAAGCGTGTGTCACGCAGGCGTGTCCTAGCAGATCCGGTGAGATTCCGGAGCCGACGGTAGAGTCCGGAGGGGAGAAGGCTGTGGCATCGACCATGAGTCAGCCTGGTGGATGCTGCAACGTGCCCCGAAGGCGTCCTGCCTTGGGGGCTTGTTTATGGGATCGACAGACGAACCGCTTGACACGCCGGCGGCCAAACCGGCGAGCATCGACATGGTCCAGCATCGACACGAACAAGGACTTGGCACCAACCGCACACGTGCCATCCGCTGGCTGAAACGCCGTGCCGAGCTGCTGATGGTACCGGTCGCCATGGCCGTGCTCGTCGCATTGTGGAGCCTGATGACGCACCTGGGCGACTATCCCACCTATCTGCTCCCGCCGCCTTCGCGTGTGTGGGAGCGCTTTGTGGCGGTCGCCGCCGACGGCACACTCTGGTATCACACGTCGATCACGCTGGTGGAGATTCTCGGTGGCCTGGCTCTCGGACTGAGCGCGGCCGTTCTGTTGGGCTATCTCCTGGCCAAGGCGCCCCTCGTCGAGCGGTTCCTCTCCCCCTACATCGTCGCCAGCCAGTCGGTGCCGATCGTCGCCCTCGCCCCGCTGCTGATCGTCTGGTTCGGCTTTGGCCTGACATCGAAAGTGCTGGTGGCGGCGCTGACCATCTTTTTTCCCGTCCTCATCACCGTCATCGTCGGCCTGCGCTCTGTAGAAGAGGACCTCGTGGACCTGATGCGCTCGCTACAGGCGAGCCGCTGGCAGATTTTTCGTTACCTGGAAGTGCCCGCCGCCCTGCCGGTGCTGCTCGGCGGACTGAAGGTAGGGGTTACCCTGTCGGTGATCGGTGCGGTGGTGGGCGAGTTTGCCCAATCGGATCGGGGCCTCGGGTTCCTGGTCAACCTGGCCAACCGGGGCCTGTTCGACACCCCCCTGATGTTCGTCGCGCTCTTTACGCTGATGACCATCGCGCTCCTCCTGTATGGCGCCGTAGTGCTGCTTGAGGCGATCGTGCTGCGCTGGAGGCGGGAGAACTAGCTTGCCGCCACGGCGTGGTGCAGTCGGGCTGCTCGGGGCCGGACTCCTTATGGAGGCGATCTACCTGATCGTCACCCTTCGTTTGCCATGGCTCCGTTACGCAACCCGCCTGCAAAGCTGGTCGGCACTCCTGGGCGGCGGCGCGTTGGTTGGCGGCCTGTCTCTGGTCGCGCTGCTCGTGACCGCGTATCTGGTGGGCTGGTGGTGGGTGCGCAACCGCGGCGCCACCCGTGCCCTGGTGTGGAGGTTCGTGCTTCTCTTTGCCGCCACCCTCTTCTGGCTGCTCCCGATCACGTCGGACCTCTTTCACTACCTGGGCCAGGCGCACGCCTTGACGGACCTCGAGGTGAACCCGCTGGTGGACGCCCCTACGGAAGAGGGTCAGGACCGGCTGCTGAGAGCTTTTCCCACCGACTACCTGTCGCAGCCATCGGCCTACGGGCCGGCGTGGATCGTGCTCGCTGCACCCGGCACGCTCCTGGGCGCGGACCTCCTGATCGGGACGCTCTACCTCAAGGGGCTGGCGACGGCTTCGTTCCTCCTGTGCGCCTTGCTGATCGAGCGCCTGGTGCGCGAGCTCGATCCGGCCCGCGCGACCGAGGCGCTTTACCTGTTTGCCTGGAACCCGTTGATGGTGTGGATGGCCGTGGGCGATGGGCACAACGACGTGGTGATGATGGCGGCCGTGCTGCTGGCAACCTGGCTGCTGCTGCGCGGCCAGTGGATCGTCGCCTTCGGAGCCCTGGCGACCTCGGTGTGGATCAAATACGTGAGCATTGCGCTACTGCCCCTGTTCGCCCTGTACACGTGGCAGCGCCTGCGGGCAGCGGGGCCACGCGCCGCGCGGTCGACACTGGCTGCATCGGGCCTGACGGCCGGGCTCGTGTCGCTCCTTTTCCTGCTGCCGCTCGACGTATTCGACGCGGCGCCGGCCATCGCCACCCGCTTCCTGCATCCCGCCAACTGGCAGGGTGATGCCGGCAGCACGCCCGCCTGGCTGCTGGCGGGCGGACTGGCCCTCTACCTGGTGACCTACCTGTTCGTCGTCCGCCACTGCATGGCCGGTGGTGGGTCTTGCGCGCAGTTGGGCGACGCCCTGTTCGTCGTCATGCTGCTCGCGTTCGTATTCGGCGCCGCGCGCGCCCAGCCCTGGCACCTGACGTGGCCGGCCGCGCTCGCCGGCCTGTCGTCACGGCGATGGGCGTGGCCTGCCGTCGTTTCCCTGTCCGGCGTTTTGATGGCCGGGCAGGTGTGGGTGGAATGGGGTATGCCTGGACTGGGAGGTGGCTCGTGAGAATCTTGAGGAGTACGGCGCGAGTGCGGCAAGAGATCCTTAGCGGTTCCAGAATCTGGCAAGGGCTGCTCTGGATGGTAGCAGCGGTGGTTTTGCTCGCCGGCTGCGGGCAACAGCGAAACAGCGCAGAGACGCAGACGGTGACCCTGGCGATGGGGTTCATTCCCAACATCCAATTCGCCCCGTTTTATGTAGCCGTGGAAAAGGGCTATTTCGCCGACGAGGGGATCGAAATCACCTTCGACTATGGCTGGGAGACCGACCTGCTCAAGCTGGTGGGCAGCGGCGAGCTCCAGTTCGCCATCGCCAGCGGCGACCAGGTGGTCCTGGCGCGCAGCCAGGAACTGCCGGTCATCTATATCTTGAACTGGTATCGCCGCTTTCCCGTATGCGTCATGTCGCTGCCCGAAGCCGGGATCACGACGCCGGCAGACCTGCGCGGCAAGCAGGTGGGTACCCCGGTCACCTACGGTGCCAGCTATATCGGGTGGCGCGCCCTGCTGAGCGAGGCCGGGATCGCCGAGACAGAGGTGGAGCTGGTATCGATCGGATACACCCAGGTGGCAGCCGTCTCGGAGGGTCAGGTCGACGCCGCCGTGTGCTACGCCATGAACGAGCCGGTACAGATGCGCGTTGCCGGTGACGAGGTCGACGTGATTTACGTCTCCGATTATATCAACCTGGTCTCGAACGGGTTGATCACCAACGACCGCACTATCCGCGACTCGCCTGGCCTGGTGGAGGGTATGGTGCGCGCGGCACTGCGCGGGCTCGCATACACGATCGAGAACCCGGACGAAGCGTTCGAGATCTCGCGCGAGTACGTGCCCGAGATGGGCAACGACGAAGCCAGCCTGAGGGTCAACCGTGCCATCCTCGAAGACTCGATCGCCTTCTGGTCGGCACCCAGCGGTGAACTGGGACGGTCGAACCGTGCC
>DATHUZ010000672.1:0-1780 GCA_035461725.1 Anaerolineae bacterium | reverse complement strand
CATCCGGCTGATAGATCACGTTCTCGGACCTGGCGCGCAGCAGGCCGGCCAGCTTTTTGACGGCGGCGGGCCTGTCGCGATAGACAATGATCTGGGTATACGCCTGCCCCCGCTCGGCAGCAAAGCTGGTCTGGGACACGTCGAACCCCTCCCAGCGCAGCCTGTCGGCGGCGACGAGGGCCATCCCGTCGCGCCACGTGCCATTCTCGATCGCGATGCGCAGGCCCGGCTCCTCCGGCGCGGCCGCCGCTGCCGGTGCCGCGTACAGGCTCCCGACCACCTTCTGGATCTCGTCCTGCCTGGGCAGGAGCACGCGCCACCCCTTGTGCGTCGTCCAGTCGATCGTCTGCCCGTAGGCGATGTAGCGGCTGCGCACGTTCTGCGGCTTGACCTCGAGCGCCAGCGGGGCCAGCGACAGCACGTCGCCCAGGTTCAGATCGGTCTCGAACGTGCCCTTGAGCGCCGACCAGAGGCCGGGGATCCTGGACACCAGTCCCGGCGCGCGCGTCTGGTCCCACACCGCCTTGAGAAACTGCTGCTGGCGGCGCGCCCGGTCAAAGTCGGTGCCGTCGCGCCGCGTGCGCACGTAGCGCAGCGCCGTCGCGCCGTCGAGGTGATACTCGCCCGGGTAGAGCACCTGCGACTCGCCGGGAGTCGTCGGCTGGTACTGGAGCTCTACGGGGCAGGCGACGATCAGGTCCACGCCGCCCAGCGCATCCACCGCCGCGGCAAAGCCCTGGAAGTCGATGCGGGCCCAATGGTCGATGGGGATGCCCAGATTGATCCGGATCGTCTCGGCCAGCAGCGCCGGCCCGCCGCCCGGATAGTCGTTCAGATAGCCCAGCTTGTGCGCCATATTGATCCGGGTGTGGCCATACGTCGGGATGTATACCCACAGATCGCGCGGGATCGACAACATCGACACCTGGGCCGTCTTTTTGTTGACCACCGCCACGATCATCACGTCGGTCAACTCGACCTTGACGTTCTTGCCATGGTCCAGGCCAATCAGCAGAAAATGGACCACGTCTTTGCTCGCCGCCGCCGGCACGGTGGGCACCGGCGTGGGCGGGTAGGCGGGCGTCGGCGTCAACGTGGGCGGCGCCACCGTGACCGTCACCGTGCCTGTGCTGGCCAGCGAGGCATCCGCCGCGCCCGTCACCGGCGGCGGACTGGCGCTGGGCGACGCCGTGGGGAACGTGGTGGCTGTCGCCGGCAGCGGTGTCCGGGTGGGCGTGTGCGTGGGCCATGCCGTCGGCGAGGGTGTCCGCGTGGGCGTATGTGTGGGATGGACTGTGACGGATGCGCTCTCGGGGATGCGCGCCTCGCCGCTATCCAGCTCGTTCTCTGGCGCGACCGCGGCGGCCGGCCTGGCCTGGCCGAACGCCCTGCCGGCAGCCAGCGCCGGCGTCAGGTCCGCCGTAGATCGGACGGCAGGCAGCGCGGCGTGCGCCGTCGCCGGGGGTCGCGACTCGACCACCAGGCGTGACGCCGGCTCACCGCGCGGAGGAGCAATCTCCTGGCCGCAGGCCGCCAGGAGCAGGACAAACACACCAAGAAGAATCCACCAGCTTTTCTTTTCCATGCCTCGATCTTTTCCACGTGCACAGTCTGGCACATCATATCATAGCTCCGGCCTCCTTGCCCGCCGCAATTCCGGCGCAATTCCCACGCTCTTCCCCCTCACCCCCAACCCCTCTCCCCAGAGGGGCGAGGGAGGTTTCGCCCTCACCCCCGACCCCTCTCCCCGGAGGGGCGAGGGGGGTTTCTCCCTCACCCC
>DATHUZ010000671.1:0-4147 GCA_035461725.1 Anaerolineae bacterium | reverse complement strand
TCAAAGCGCACCAGGTCCGCCTGCTGCGTCGAGCTGTAATACTCGCCGATCCACGTGCCGCCGCCCGCCGGCGCGTGCGGCACCAGGTTGCCGGCGATCGCCGGCAGCCGCGTCTCCTCGCCCGTCTCCGGGTCGAGCAGCGACGCCCGCACCCTGGCCCCTTTCGACTCGATCAGCACCGCCCTGTCGCTGCCGTGAGGCACGAACGCGCGCTCGATGTTGCGCGCCGGGTCATCCACCAGCCAGCGCACGCGCGAGGGTACTCGGGTGCCCGTGTTGATCTCCCACACCCCGACCCGCTGGTGCGTTTCTGTTTCCGCCAGCACCAGCGCCCGTCGCCCGTCCGGGAACCATGTCGCCGCCGCCTTTTTGTCGTCGCCCGCGTCGACGATCATCCGGTCGTCGCGCCCCTCGATGTCCACCAGCCACACCTGCCGGCCCGCCGGGTTCGTCGCGGTCCGCCGGTATAGGACGTGCGTGCCCGGGTGGTTCAGCTCGGGGACATAGTTGCCGGGCCGCTCCGGCCTGGCCAGCGCCACCCGCTCCCCTGTTTCCAGGTCGTGGCGGTACACCCACGTCGGTTCGATCTCTTCCCCCGCCTCTTCGTCCCAGTTGGCCGCGTACACCAGCCACCGTCCATTCGGGTGAAGCTGCCCACCGCGCAGAAAGAACCCGGGTGATGGCTCGGTGAGCGGCTGCAGGGTGCCGGGCTTATCCAGGTCGACCCGAAAGAGCTGGAACCGCTCGTCTCCGTCCGTGTCGTGCTTGACGATCAGGGCGCGGCTGTCGGGCGCCCACGACACCATGCGCGTATTCTGGTCCGTCTCTGTCAGCCGCACCGGCGCCGCCGACGCATCCGTGGGCGCCGCCGACGAGTCTGTCGGCGCTGCCCACACGTCTGCCGTCGGCGCCGCCCGCCACCACGTCCATGCCACCCACTGCCCGTCCGGCGAGACCTTGGCCTCTTCCTCCAGCGTGGGCAGGGTCAACAACGCATCGAGAAGTGCATCCGGTTTCATTTGATGGCTACCTCGAAAATAAACGCTCGCCGCGGATCACGCCCGAGAGTACTCGGGACATCCGCGGCTCTTGCGCCAAGTGCCGGACTGTGGTCCGGCACGAGCGGATCGGCGGATTTTCGTCCTTGGTGGTGTGCCAGGAAACGTGACCACTACTCACATTATACCACGCCAACTTGGTCACAGCAAGGGGCGATTTGCCGAGACACGCGGCTTGCTTGCGTCAGCATGCGCCTCCCTTCGGCACGACTTGCACCGGGATAGAACCAATGCTTGATGAGTATGAGCCCACGATCTCACACCCGGATGCATGCCACCTGCTGCCCGTCTGCCACGCTCCGCAGCTCCGGGTCCACTTCTTTACACTCTTGCACCATCATCGGGCACCGCGGGTGGAACCGGCACCCGGCCGGAATGTGCACCGGATTCGGAATCTCCCCTTCCAGGATCGTCCGCTTGCGCCGGCGCCTCGGGTTCGGCACCGGCATCACCGACATCAGCGCCCTGGTGTACGGATGAAGCGGCGCCGACAGCACCTCCGCCGTCGGCCCCAGCTCCACGATCCGGCCCAGGTACATCACCGCCATCCTGTCGGTAAAGAACCCCGCCGTCGCCAGGTCGTGCGTCGTGTACAGGATCGTGATCCCCCGCGTCCGGCGCAGCTCGTGCAGCAGGTTGAGTATGTCGGCCCGGATCGACACGTCCAGCATCGACACCGGCTCGTCGGCCACCAGCAGCTCCGGTTCCAGCACCAACGCCCCCGCGATCACCACCCGCTGCCGCTGCCCACCCGACAGCTCCGCCGGGTAGCGGCCCCAGAAGTGCTCCGCCGGCGCCAGGCCACACGACTCCAGCGCGCCCCGCACCCGCTCCTCTCGCGCCTCGCGTGACGCCGCCAGCCGGTGAATGTCGAGCGGCTCGGCCACGATGCTGAAAATCGTCTGCCGCGGGTTGAGCGCCTCGTACGGGTCCTGGAAAATGAGCTGCGCGCGCTCGCGCAGGCGCATCACCCTCCGCCGCCGGCTCAGCTCCGCCAGCTCGCGCCCTTCTGCTTCGAGCGTTGGCCCGTGGCCCACCGTCCACTCGGCCACGTCATAACCGTCAAACACGATCCGCCCGCGCGTCGGCCGCTGCAAGCCCAGCACGTTCATGCCCACCGTCGTCTTGCCCGAGCCCGACTCTCCCACCAGGGCCACGATCTCGCCCTTTTCCACCGCCAGGCTCACGCCATCCACCGCGCGCACCGTCCGGCTCGGCCGGCGCCGCAGCGCTGCCCACAGCCCGCGCGGCAGCGAAAAGTACTTGTGCAGGTCGACGACCTGCAAGACCGGCGCCCCGCCGCGAGCGGCGCGATCGTTCACAGCGCTTCCTCCATCAAGTAGCACGCCGCGTGATGAGCCGGTGCGACACGCAGGAGAGGTGGCAGCGCCGTCGTGCATTTCTCAATCCGCCTGTGGCAGCGTGGCTCGAAACGACACCCGGGCGGCAGATCGTCGAGGCGCGGGGGAGTGCCCGGGATCGACGCGAGCCCCACTCCGTCACCGACCAGGGTGCCGGCCGTCCGCCTGTCGACGTCGGGAAACGCTTCCAACAGCCGCTGCGTGTAGGGATGGCGGGCGTCGTTGAATATCGCTTCGCCGCTGGCATACTCGGCCACGGTGCCGCCATACATCACCAGCACGTCGTCGCACACCTCGGCCACCACACCCAGGTCGTGCGTCACCAGGATCAATGCCAGGTTCAGCTCCGACTGGAGGCGCTCCAGCAGCTCCAGGATCTGCGCCTGGATCATCACGTCGAGCGCCGTCGTCGGCTCGTCGGCGATCAGCACGCGCGGATTGCATGCCAGCGCCATGGCAATCACCGCCCGCTGGCGCATGCCGCCGCTGTACTGGTGCGGGTACTGGCTGCCGCGCCGCGCCGGGATGCCCACCAGCTCCAGCAGCTCGCCCGCCCGCGCCCGGGCCGCCCGCGCCGAGCTGACGGTGCCATGCAGGCGCAGCGCCTCGACGATCTGGCTCTCCACCGTGCGCACCGGGTTGAGCGCGTTCATCGCCCCCTGGAACACCATCGCCATCTCGCGCCAGCGCACGCCCCGCATCTGCGCCTCGTTGCACTGCAGCACGTCGCGCCCGTCGAGCACCACCTGCCCGCGCACGATCCGCCCCTCTTCCGGCAGCAGCCGCAGCAGCGCCATCATCACCGTCGTCTTGCCACACCCACTCTCCCCCACCAACCCCAGCGACCGCCCCTCTTCCAGCGTGAACCCGACCCCGTCCACGGCGCGCAGCGCCACGCCCCCCTCGACCAGGTAATCAACCGCCAGGTCCCTCACCTCAAGCAGCGCCATCTCTACTCCCCTGCCGCCGCGACCTCGACGTCGGCAAGATGCGCCGGCGTCACCATCACCATCCGCCGCGCGTCGAACAGGTGGTGCGTGCGCAGGCGGGGATTCACGATCTGATCCAGCGTGTTGCCGATCAGGATCAGCGCCAGGCTGACCCATACGATCGCAAACCCAGGTGGCAGCAGGAACCACCACGCCTCGCGGCTGATGGCGCGCTCGAAGGCAAAGTTGAGCATCGAGCCCCAACTGATCAATGTCGGGTCGCCCAGCCCCAGGAACGCGAGTGACGACTCGGCCAGGATCGCCACCGAGATGTCGAGCACCGCCTGGGCGATGATCAGCGGCATCACCTGCGGCACGATGTGCCGCACGATGATCCGCCCACTGCCGGCGCCGATGGCCCGCGCGCGCAGCACGAACTGCCGCTCCTTCACCGACAGCACCTGCGACCGCACCAGCCGCGCCGTGTAGGTCCAGCCGAGCAGGCCGATGACCAGGATAATGTTCCCCAGCCCGCGGCCCATCACGGCAATGATCACCAGCATCAGTGGCAGGTCGGGGATCACCATGAGAAAGTCGACCACGCGCATCAGCGCGTTGCCAACCCGGCCCCCAAAGTAGCCCGCCACCAGCCCCACCGTCGTGCCGATAAACATCGACATGAACGACGCCGTAAAGCCGACCACGAGCGACACGCGCGCCCCATAGATGAGCTGGCTCAGCACGTCCTTGCCGGCGTCATCGCGCCCCAGCAGGTAGCCCGGCCCCGGCGGCGCCAGGA
>DATHUZ010000670.1:0-4022 GCA_035461725.1 Anaerolineae bacterium | reverse complement strand
TGTCGATTCCGGCGCCTCATCCACGACGCCCGCCACCAAAAAGTCTCGATAGCCCTTTTGGCGCACCACCCGCCGCTGCGCCATCCCGGCGGCATCCCGCTCCACCAGTCCCAGGAGCTGATTGTAGCGCGCCACCTCGTTCTCATCGAACCCAAAGCGCTCCAGCCGCTCGCTGCGCTCCACGTGCCACTTGCCGAAATACCCCGTCCTGTAGCCGGCGGCGCGCAGCGCCCTCGGCCAGAACGGCGCGCACTCCTTCAGCTCCGAGCGGTACGGCTCGACGGCGTGCGGCACGTCGACCATGCCGTGGCTGTGTGGATAGAGGCCTGTGAACAGGCTGGCGCGCGACGGCGAGCAGATCGGATTGGTGGCGTAGCACCGGGTGAACTGGGTCCCCCCGGCTGCCAGCAGGTCCATGTTCGGCGTCTGGCACGCGCTCCCCGCCTCCACCGTGCCCGCCTGCTGCTGATCCGTGATCAGCAAAAGCAGGTTCGGCATGCGCGCCTGCGGCCACCCTGTGCCGTAATCCTCCGGATTGCGCAACCCAGAGGGTTGCGCAACAGGGGCACGCGCCATCCTCTCCACTGCTTCGATCCCCAGGATGAGCGCCCGCGGCAGGTGAAACGGGTCCTTCACCGGCAGCGCCACCGTCTCTGTCATCTTGCGCCCGTAGCGATCCAGCTTTTGCGTCCACTCGCCATGCTCTCGCACCGGGTAATGGGCGAACGCATAGTCGTGCACCCGCCAGTACCAGTCCAGGCACCACTGTGCTCCCGTCTCTTCGTATGCCAGCAGCAGCGCATAGAGCGCCTCTGTCTGCGGCCACCACAGCTTTGCATCCGCAAAGCGCCACCACGCCTCCCCACCCTCGGCGTCGCGTGCGTGGTACAGCCCGTCCTGCTCCTCGTCCCACCCGAACTCCAGGTGCCACCGGATCGCCTCGATGGCCTGCCGCACCCGCGCCACGTCGCCCGCCTGGCGAAAGATCTGGATCATGAACCACATCGACTCGATGGCGTGCCCGGGCACGATCGAGCGCCCCTGCGGCGTGTCGATCAGGCTGCCGTCGAGCGCCGTGAACTCGAACAGCAGCCGGCGCTCGGGCCGCAGAAAAACGTCCATCACCTGGCGCGCGTGCCCCAGCCCCGCTTTGACGATCTCCGGGTCGTCGAGCATGTGGCCCAGCTCGTGAAAGACGAGGGAAAAGATCATCGAGATGGCGTGCGCCTTGCCCCCTTCCGGCACGTCGAACGGTGCGGTTCCGTACGAGCCGGGCCGTGCCAGCCGCCGCTGCACGCTGTCGTACGTGTCGCGGGCAAGCGCCACCACGCCCCGGTCGCCCGTCGCGCGCGCCAGCTCGGTCAGGCCATAGATCGCAAAGCCATCGGCATAGATGCTGTTTGCCCCCTGCACGACGTCGCCCTCGCGGGTCGTGGCGAACACCCATCGCCCCTGCTCGTCGCGCCCGTAGCGGCGGGCAAACTCGTACGTGCGCCACGCGACGTCGAGCCACTCGTCGCGCGGCTCGATCCGGTTGTAGAGCGCCGAAAAGGTCCAGATGGCGCGTAGCTGCGACCACATATACTTGTCCGTGCTCAAGATCTGGCCCTCGTCCGAAATGCAGGTCAAGAGCCCGCCATGCTCACGGTCTACCGCGTGCCGCATCCAGAACGGCACGACACTGTCGAGCAGCTCGTGCCGGTAGCGCGCCAGGAGCGCTGGCCAGTCAATGCACACGTGTTCATTACGTTTCAGGAACAGAGGATCTCTGCTCATCTCGCCTCCGATCAAGCACTCGGTGCTTCGCCGATGCCCGCCAGCTCCAGCTCGGCGGCGCGGTGGCAGGCCACAAAGTGGTTGGGGCGGAGCTCGACGAGCGGCGGCGCGTCGGTGCGGCAGACGTCGATCGCATACGGACAGCGTGGATGAAAGTAGCAGCCTGACGGCGGGTTGGCAGGGCTCGGGACATCGCCCTCCAGCGGCGTCATTGCCGATCGGATGCGGGGGTCGGCGACGGGCACGGCGCTCAGTAACGCCGCCGTGTAGGGGTGCAGTGGGTTGTAGAACAGCTCCCGCGTCGGTGCCAGCTCGACGATCTTGCCGACGTACATCACCGCGACGCGGTCACAGATGTGCTTCACGACGCTCAGATCGTGTGCGACGAACAGGTAGGTCAAGCCCAGCTCCTGCTGCAGCTTGAGCATCAGGTTGAGCACCTGCGCCTGCACCGAAACGTCGAGCGCCGACACCGGCTCGTCGGCCACGACCAGCCTCGGGTTGAGCGCCAGCGCGCGTGCGATCACGATCCGCTGCCGCTGGCCCCCGCTAAAGGCGTGGGGGAAGCGCTGCATATACTCCGGGCGCAGGCCCACCAGGCGCAGCAGCTCGGCCACGCGCTCCGTGCGCTCCTCTCGGCTCTTGATCCCCCCCAGGACGAGCAGTGGCTCTCCGACAATGTCGAGCAGGTTCATGCGTGGATTGAGCGAGGCAAATGGGTCCTGGAACACCATCTGCATCTCGCCGCGCATCGGCCGCACCTCGCTCTCGGGCAAGCTCGCAATATCCATCACGCGGCCGTCGGCCTTGTGATACAGGATCTCGCCCGACGTCGGCTTGACGGCCCTCAGGATACAGCGCGCGGTCGTCGTCTTGCCGCAGCCGCTCTCGCCCACCAGCCCGAGGGTCTCGCCTTCCCGGATATGAAAAGTGACGCCGTCGACGGCACGCACGTGGCCCACGACGCGCTTGAAGAACCCTTTGCGGATCGGAAACCACTTTTTGAGGTCCTTGACCTCGAGCAGGATGCCATTGTCGGTCACGAGGATACCTCCCACTCTTCTTCGGCGGCGTCGTGGTAGAGAAAACAGGCCACCGTCTGGCGGTCGTTCACCGGCATCTCGCGCGGTGTACGGGTGTTGCATTTGCCTGGCATGAACGACGGGCAGCGCGGGTAGAAGGGGCAGCCGGGCGGACGATTGAATGGGTGCGGGATCGAGCCTTCGATAGTGGGCAGGAACTCTTTCGATGCCGAGTGGACGGTGGGGATGGAGCGCAGCAGCGCCTGCGTGTAAGGGTGCTGCGGCTCGTGAAAGATGTCGTCCACCGGTCCTGTCTCGACGACGCGCCCCAGGTACATTACAACCACGTAATCCGCCACCTGCGCGATCACGCCCAGGTCGTGGGTGATAAAGATGATGGCCATATCGTGATGCTGCTGCAAACCGCGCAGCAGGGTGAGCACCTGTGCCTGGGTCGTCACGTCGATCGCCGTCGTCGGCTCGTCGGCAATCAACAACGACGGGTGCGATGACAGCGACATCGCGATCATGGCGCGCTGCCGCAGACCCCCGCTCAGTTCCCACGAATAGGCGTTCATCCGCATCTCGGGGTTCGGCACACCGACCTCGCGCAGCCGAGCGATGGCGATCTCCTCGGCCTCGTGTTTACTCACCTCCTGGTGCAGCCGGATCGCCTCGACGAGCTGGTTGCCGATGGTGTGCACGGCGCTGAAGGAGGCCATCGGCTCCTGGGGAATGAGCGCGATCTCGTTGCCGCGCATGGCGCGCATCTCCTTGCCGGTCGCACTGAGCTGTACCAGGTCGATGAACCCGTCTCCCTTCTCCGCCAGGCGGCCCAGGCCAATCTCCTTTTGAGGCCGGAAAAGGATCTCGCCCTCCACGATCTTGCCCGGCCTGGGCACGATGCGCAGCACCGACTTGATGGTGACGCTCTTGCCGCAGCCACTCTCGCCGACGATGCCCACCACCTGCCCGGGCCGCACGTCAAAGCTGACTCCGTCGACGGCCTTGACCATGCCCTCGTCGAGGGGAAAGTAGGTCTTGAGATTCTTGACGACCAGGATCGGTTCCTTCGTGTTCGTCATGTCGGCCCGCCTCTAGTGGCTGTACGGGTCTGCCGCATCGCGCAGCCCGTCGCCCAGGATATTCAACGCCAATACCGTGATGATCACGGCTATGCCCGGCAGCAGCAGCCACGGCGCCAGCGCGATCGATTGTAGATTC
>DATHUZ010000669.1:0-2156 GCA_035461725.1 Anaerolineae bacterium | reverse complement strand
ACTCGTCGTGCGCCATGAGCCCGACCGGCCCCAACCACGGCGCGACCGCGACGCGGGGGGCGGCATGTCCATCAGCGTGGGCCGCGTCCGTCCCTGCCCGCTGCTCGACCTGCGCCTGGTGAGCGTGTCACACAACACGCTGCGCGGCGCGGCGAGCGGGTCGATTCTGAATGCCGAGTTGTTGGTGGCGGCGGGGATAGCAGGGAGTGCGCAGTAGGGAGCACAGATAGCGGGTGTCAGGTACCGGGTGCCCGATACCTGATACCCGATTCCCGGATCGGAGATGAGACTATGAAGAGTTACGGCCGAACATCTGTGAGTGAATTTCTCGGCGATTTCATCGTCTATCGGAACCTGGTGCCGTTCGACGAGAGGCTGCCTGGGTTGGATATGGTGCGGGAGGCAGCAGGGGTGGCGGCGGGCACGATTCCGCGCAAGAGCGAGACGGCGTATGCGCGAGTCATCGCCTACCTTCTGCAGCGAGCGCAGGTCCTCTGGGCGCCCGGTACTCCGCTGAAGAGGCTGGTGTACGTGGGCGACACGCGCTTGAACGATGGCGGAGCCTTTGCCAACCTGTGCGGCGCCGGTGACTGGCCCGGGGCGGCGTTTATCGGTGCCGAGCGGGACGAGGCAGCACGCGTCGAGGTGGTCGAGCAGGAGGGTGGGGTGCTCTACCTGGCGAATCGTTGGCAGGCGCTGGGCGAGTTCGAGCATTTTTGCAGGGAGCGAGGAATAGAGATCGGCGCGGGCACGGCGGTGGTCGTCGACCTGGACAAGACGGCGCTGGCCGCGCGGGGACGAAACGACCGCGTGATCGACCGTGCCCGGGTGGAGGCGGTGCGGCGCACGGTGGGCGATCTGCTCGGCAGCGGGTTTGACGGTGCTGCGTTTCAGGCAGCCTACGACCGGCTCAATCAGCCCGAGTTCCACCACTTCACGGCAGACAACCAGGACTACCTGGCCTACGTGTGCCTGATCCTGGGGAGCGGCATCTTGACGCTCGAACCGCTGGTGGATGACGTACGCGCGGGGCGGATGGAGGGATTTCGCCACTTCATCGCCGCGGTCGATGCGCGCGCCGCCGAGCTGCCCACCGGCCTGAGGCCCATCCACGCCGGGATCCATGCCGCCGTCCAGCAGGGCGATCCGACGCCGTTCAAGGCATTCCGCTACAACGAGTACCGCGCCACCGTCGCGCGCATGGGGAACCAGGACGACGAGACACCGGTGGAGCAATTGTTGGCCGAGGAGATTGTGATCACCCAGGAGGTGCGCGCTGTCGCCCTCGCCTGGCGCGCGCGTGGCGCCCTAGTCTTTGGCCTGTCCGACAAGCCCGACGAGGCGTCCATCCCACCCGCCGAGATGGCCGTGCAGGGATGGAAGGCGATCCATAGGATGGAGACGCATGCAGTGGGAGAAGGGAACCCGGAATCAGGAAACAGGTAGCAGGTACCCGATTCTCGATACCCTATACCTGACAAGGAGGCAATACGCATGGTGTACGACAGCTGGCTCGAATGCATCCGTGGCTGTGGGCGGCGCTATTCGATCTATGACGTGGTGTACCGCTGCGAGGAATGTGGTGGCCTGCTCGACGTAGAGCACGACGTAGCAGCGCTGAGGGAGCGAGGAGCGGAAGAGTGGCGGGCACTCTTTGACAGGCGCATCCGGACCAACGAATGGCCGTACGGCAGCGGCGTGTGGGGCAAGAAGGAGTGGGTGTGCCCGCAGGTGGAGAACCGGAACGTAGTGTCGATGTACGAGGGCCACACCAACTGCTTCTGGGCCGAGCGGCTGGGGCGCGAGATCGGCGTGCCCGACCTGTGGGTCAAGCTGTCGGGCAACAGCCACAGCGGATCGTTCAAGGACCTGGGAATGACGGTGCTCATGTCTGTCGTGCGGCAGATGATAGCCGACGGCAAGCCGATCCGGGCAGTGGCGTGCGCATCCACGGGCGACACCTCGGCGGCGCTGGCGGCGTATGGCGCAGCGGCGGGCATTCCGACCGTGGTGTTTCTGCCGCGCGGCAAGGTGTCGACCGCCCAGCTCGTCCAGCCCATCGCCCACGGCGCCCTGGTTCTTGCGCTCGACGCCGATTTCGACGGCTGCATGCGCGTCGTCGAGGCGGTAACCGCCGACCGATCGATCTACCTCGC
>DATHUZ010000668.1:0-1897 GCA_035461725.1 Anaerolineae bacterium | reverse complement strand
TGACGCGTGGAACGAGCGGCGGCGGACGATCGCGCAGCGTTACACCGCCGGCCTGGCCGAGCTGCCGGGCCTCGACTTGCCGGCCGTGCCGGCCGCTGTGGAACACGTGTTTCACCTCTACGTGGTGCGCACGCGGCAGCGCGACGCGCTGCGCGCGTTCCTGGCCGAGCGGGGCATCGCGGCGGGCGTACACTATCCGCGTGCGGTGCACGAACAGGGCGCTTATCAGCACCTCGGCTACGGCGCCGGTTCCTGCCCGAATGCCGAGGCAGCGGCGCGCAAAGTTCTCTCCCTCCCGATCTTTCCGCACCTGGCAGACGCTGAGGTCGACCGCGTGGTCGACGCGGTGCACGCATTCTTTGAGCTTTGACAGGAAGCGCCTTTTCGAGTACACTAACCGGGCCGCCAAGGAAGACGGGCACGGACGAGCGTTCAATTTTTCAGGGAGGAATGGGATGGAAGAGAGGCAACGCCTGTACACCGTCATGGCGGTCGTCGCCGTCGTGGCCATTCTGCTCAGTTGCGTGATGGGAGCCGCCGCGGGTGCCCTGGCAGGCCTGGTTGTCGGACAGAATCAGGGCCGGGTCGCGGCCGAGCGAGCGATTGTGCGGGAGCGCGAATTCCAGGCGTTCCCGGAAGCTGTGCCGGTGCCCGAAGAGCGCGGCCTGATGCCTCGCTTGGGAGTGGAAGGCGCGGCGATTGTCGAGGTAATTGCCGGCACCCCCGCGGAAGAGGCGGGTCTGGGTGTGGGCGACGTGATCCTCGCCGTAGATCGAACCCCGATCAATGCGATACACAACCTGGGCGACGTCCTGGCCCAGTACCGGCCCGGCGATCGCCCGACCTTCAGGGTGTGGCGTGGCGGCGAAGTGAGGGCAGTACCCGTCGTCCTCGGTGAGCATCCCACCCAGCAGGGGCGACCTTACCTTGGTATCCGGTATCAGATGAGCTCGGAGCTCGACCCCGATCGCCCGAATGAGTAGGGGTCGACGCTCGTAGCAAGACTGGCAACTACCCGCCGTCGTCGCTCCTTTGCAATTATCAGCCAGATGCGGTAGAATCATAGTTGTGCGTACGAACGGGCGCGACACAGTGCGCTACGAACGTGTGCTTCACGGATCGTTGCACACGAGAGAGGTCGAGGAAGCGGACGCGCGAATGACTGATGGTGTCGATAGGGGGGGGCAAGGGTACAAGATCTTGATGATCTCCCCTACCTCCTTTTTTTCTGACTATGGCTGCTCGGTGCGCATCCTGGAGGAGGCGCGGGTGCTGCAGCGCCTCGGACACGAGGTCACTGTGTGCACTTATCGCAACGGGCAGGATGTGCCCGGGCTGGCGATCCGGCGCACTCCGGGCATCCCCTTTCGAGAACATTATGAGGTGGGATCTTCGCCCCACAAGATCGGCTTTGACTTTTTGCTCTTTTTCACCGTGCTGTTTACGGCACTGCGTCGCAGGCCGGACGTGATACATGCGCACATGCACGAAGGGGCGTTGATCGGCCTGGTGGTGGGTGGCCTGCTTCAGATCCCGATGGTCTTTGACTTTCAGGGCAGCCTGACGGGCGAGATGATGGATCACAAGTTCCTGCGTCGCGACAGCATCTTTTACAGGCCACTCTGCTGGCTCGAGACGGCCATCGACCGCCTGTCGCCGGCGATTGTCACGAGCTCACACAATGCGGCCAGGCTGCTGATCGAGCAGTTCGGGTGTGATCCGGATCGGGTTGAGGCTGTTGCCGATTGTGTCGACCTGCAGGTCTTTTACCCACGACATGCCGACGAGCGGTCGTCCCTCGACCACGAGCGTGCCAGGCTGGGAATTCCTGCAGACCGGTGCGTCGTGGTCTATCTGGGCCTGTTGGCGGACTACCAGGGGACCGACGCGCTGCTGC
>DATHUZ010000667.1:0-12600 GCA_035461725.1 Anaerolineae bacterium | reverse complement strand
TGACAGCCCGATCTGGTCGTCGAGCTCGCGGGCGATTACCTCCGCGTCGCGCAGGTACTTGTCCGCCTGCCGCCAGTGGCCCTGGTGCACCAGCACCTCGGCGATGTTGTGCAGGCTGCGCCCTGCTTCCTGGCGCAGCCCCTCTTCGCGCCTGATGGTGAGCGCGGCACGGTGGGCATCGAGGGCATTGTTGGCGTCGCCCATGCGCAGGTAGGCCACGCCCAGGTTGTTCAGCGCCCACGACTCGTACTCGCGTGACCCGAGCCCCTGGCAGAGGCGCAGGCTGTGCTCGAATGCCACGAGCGCCTCTTGCACACGGCTCTGGCGCAGATGCGCCCAGCCCATCAGGTCATAGATCGCTGCGCGGTTGCTATCGTCACCCAACACCGAGGAGAGGACGAGCGCTTCCTGTTCCAGGATAAGCTGCTCTTGCCACTGTCCCCCGTAGTGCAGCGACTCGGCCAGCCAGCGTAGGGCCTGCGCCCGCAGATCTACCGGCAGGTCCTGGTCGAGGAGATTGCGAAAGCCGCTTTCCGCCATGCGCCAGTTTTGCCTGGCCCAGGCAAGCCGTGCTTCATAGTAGCGTAGCCACACCTGGCCGGCATCTGCGGCTGCCTCCGGCTGCTGGCGTATCTCTTCGAGCAGATCCGCCGCTTCTACCAGGCGGTTGGCGCCCAGAAGGCGGTCAAGCTTTTCGTGCAGCTCCTTTGCGCTCACGAGCTCCTCCTCGTCAACCGACGTCTACAAAGGGATGTTGCCATGCTTCTTGGGCGGGTTACTATCGCGCTTGTTCTGCAGCATCTGGAGTGCCTCGATCAGGCGCGCGCGGGTTTCCCTCGGAACGATGACGTCGTCGATGTAGCCGCGGCCCGCGGCGACGTAGGGGTTGGCAAAGGTGTCGCGATACTCCTGTACCAATCGTTCACGCTCGGCTTCGGGGTCATCGGCCGCCGCGATCTGCTTGCGAAAGATGATGTTGACCGCCCCGTCAGGCCCCATGACGGCGATCTCGGCGGTGGGCCAGGCGTAGTTGATGTCGCCGCGGATGTGCTTGGAGCTCATGACGTCGTAGGCGCCGCCGTACGCCTTGCGCGTGATGATGGTGATCTTGGGCACCGTCGCCTCGCAGTAGGCATAGAGCAGCTTGGCGCCGTTGCGGATGATGCCCCCATGCTCCTGGGCGATGCCGGGCAGGAACCCGGGCACATCCTCGAAGGTGACGATCGGAATGTTGAAGCAGTCGCAAAAGCGGACAAAACGCGCGGCCTTGGTGCTCGAATCGATGTCGAGCACGCCCGCGAGCACCATTGGCTGCTGCGCGACGATGCCGACAGAAAAGCCACCCAGACGGGCAAAGCCGATAATGATGTTCTGCGCCCAGTGCTGCTGCACTTCGAAAAAGTCGCCGTCGTCGACGACGCGCCGGATCACGTCCTTGATGTCGTACGGCTTGTTCGGGTGCTCAGGCACGAGGGTGTCGAGCGCCTCGTCGGCACGGTCGGGCGGGTCGTCGGTTGGCACAAAGGGCGGGTCCTCCATGTTGTTCTGCGGCAGGTAACTCAGGAGCTTACGAAGCTGGTAGAAGGCATCCTCCTCGTCCTCGGCGGCAAAGTGGGCGACGCCGCTCCTGGCGTTGTGGACCATGGCGCCGCCTAACTGCTCAGAGGTGACCTCTTCGCGGGTGACCGCCTTGATGACGTCGGGGCCGGTGATGTGCATAAAGCTGGTGTTCTTGACCATGAGGATAAAGTCGGTCATGGCCGGAGAATAAACGGCACCGCCGGCACAGGGGCCCATGATGGCACTGATCTGGGGCACGACGCCCGACGCGAGGACGTTGCGCAAAAAGACATAGGCGTAGGCGGCGAGGCTGACGACGCCTTCCTGAATGCGTGCCCCGCCGGAATCGTTCAACCCGATCACGGGTGCGCCGTTCTTGATGGCAAGATCCATGATCTTGACAATCTTTTCGGCGTGTACCTCGCCCAGCGAGCCACCAAACACGGTAAAGTCCTGGCTAAAGATGTACACCAGGCGGCCATCGATCCGGCCCCAGCCGGTGACGACGCTGTCGCCCAGGTACTTTTGATCTTCCATACCAACTCCCACGGTCCGGTGGGTGACGAACTGGTCCAGCTCACGGAACGAGCCAGGGTCGAGCAAGCGGACAACGCGCTCGCGGGCGGTGAGCTTGCCCTTGGCATGCTCGCGGTCGATCCGCTCCTGGCCGCCGCCGGCCGCTGCCTGCTCGCGCAGCGCGTCAAGCTTTTCGATTTTGGGGTCGACGGTCACGATCCACCTCCTTGTGATGACACGATCTTCCTAGCCCCGTGCGCTCTCGGCTGCGATGCGGACCAGGTCGACGAAATCGGGTTTCAGGCTGGCGCCGCCGACCAGCGCGCCGTCGATGTCGGGATGGGCCATGAACTCGGCGATGTTGCCGGGCTTGACGCTACCCCCGTACTGGACCCGGACGGCCTGAGCGACGTCGTCGTGGAGTAGGCGGGCGATGGTGCCGCGGATGGAATGAGCAATGACGGCGCCGGCGTCTTCCGGGGTGGCCGCTTTGCCGGTGCCAATGGCCCACACAGGCTCGTAGGCGATGACAACGCGCGTGACGTCGTGCGGCGACAGGTCCGCCAGGCAGTCGCGCACCTGCGCGCTGACGACCTGGTCGGTGCGCCCGGCATCATACTCGGCTTCGGTCTCGCCGACGCAGACGATCGGCGTGATGTTGTGGGCCAGGGCGGCCTTGACCTTGCGGTTGACACGCTCGTCGGTCTCGTCAAAGAAAGCGCGGCGCTCCGAGTGGCCGAGAATCACGTATTCGCACAACTCCTGGACCATCGGCGGCGAGATCTCGCCGGTGAAGGCGCCCTCTTCGGCCCAGTGCATGTTCTGAGCGCCGAGCCCCACATCGCTGCCGCGCGGTCCGAGTAGCTGACGGACAGGGGCCAGGGCTGTGAAGGCCGGGCAGAGGACGCGGTCGGCAGTCTCGATCTCGGCCAACCCGGGAAGGATGACCTCGACCAGGTCGACGGCCTCGGAAACCGTCTTGAACATTTTCCAGTTGCCAGCCAGAATCGGTCGTCGCATTTTGCTCCTCTCAGGTCTGAAGGCTCTACTCAAGATTATAACGTAAAAGGGGAGGGGGGGCAAGCGCCGCGCGAAGGTTGCCGCGGCGCGAGCACGAACCTACACAGAGAGGGGCGGAGACTTGCGACTAGAACTCGAGCAGGCGTTGCATCCTGGCACGGATGGTTTCGACCGTGGGAAGCATAGCGTTCATCATCGTGATGTTGTAGGGGATGGGGGCGTCGGGGGTGACCAGGCGCTCCAGGGGGCCGTCGAGGTCGGTGAACGCCTGACCGGCGACGGTGGCTATGATCTCGCCGGCAAAGCCGCCGGTGCGCGTGTCCTCGTGCACGACGAGGAGCTTGCCGGTGCGGGCAACGCTATCTAGGACGGCGTCACGATCCCAGGGGATGATGGTGCGCAGATCGAGCAGATCGATGCGGCCGGGAAAGGCGCCGGCGGCGTCGAGGCAGCGGTGCACCATGGCACCCCAGGTGACGACGGTCAGCTCGTCGCCTTCCAGCAGGTGGGCGGCGAGGCCGAAAGGGAGGGCATAGTCGTCGCCGGGGTAGGGGCGACGGGCGATGGCAGTGTCGAGGAGGGCGCGGTGCTCGAGAAAGAGGGTGGGATCGTCGCCGCGCAGGGCGGTGCGCAGCAGGCCAACGGCGTCCTCGGCGTTACTGGGCATGGCGACGCGCCAGCCGAGGGTGTGGGCCAAGATCGCTTCCCCGCTGACGCTGTGCCACGGATCGCCCGTGACCTTGCCGTGACCCACGGGGATGCGGATGACCATGGGCGCGGCGAATTTGCCGGCCGTGCGCCAGCGCAGGGTGCCGATGTCGTTGATCTGTTCGGTGGCAGGGTCGGCGTATTTGCGAAACTGGATCTCCGGCACCGGCATCAGACCGGCGAGGGCCATGCCGAGTGCGCGGCCCACGATTCCCTCTTCTGATAGGGAGGTGTCAAAGACGCGCTCCCAGCCGAACTGCGCCTGCATGCCGCGCGTGGCGCCGTGCACGCCCCCCTTCACGCCGACGTCCTCGCCAAAGACGAGGATGCGCCGATTGATCAGCATCTCGGCTTCGAGCGTGCGGCGGACGGCATCGACGAGGTTGATGCGCGGCCCATCGGGGTGGGGCGTGGGGTCGCCGGGTGCCGGTTGGGCATGCTCGCGGCGCAGACCACCTATGTCAGGCACCTTGCCGTCGAAAAAGAGGTGATCGGTGGCGGTGGCGGGATCCGGCTCGGGCGCCTTGCGCGCCAACTCGACGGCGTGCTGCAGGTGGGTACGCACCGAGTCACGCAGCTCGTCCCACGCCGCTGCCGTGAGGTGGCCCTGATCGAGCAGGTATTGGCGCAGGCGCGGGAGGGGGTCGCGCGCTTCTTCCGCTTCTCTCCGCTCCGCAGGCTTGTAGGCCTGATCGTCGACGTAGGTGTGGCCGAGCAGGCGTGGGACGCGCAGGCGGAGCAGCGCCGGCCGCTGCGTGTCGCGGACGTGAGCCACGGCGGCGGCGATCAGGGCGGCCGCCTCAGAGGGGTCGACCCCGTCGCCGTCGAACGTCGCCAGGTTGGGGAAACAGGCGAGGTTGGCCGCGATGTTGCCGCCGGGCGTCTGGCAGTCGCCGGGCACCGACAGGCCATATTCGTTGTCCTCGATCGAAAAGAGGAGCGGCAGGTGGAGGACAGTCGCCATGTTGAGGGCGGCCCAGAAACCGTTGGCGGCCACGCTGCCCTCGCCACCCTGGGCGACGGCGATGGCACCGTGCCAGTCGTCGTCGCGCAGCACACGCGTGCGGTAGAGGATGGCCTGCGCCCAGCCGGCGGCAGGCGTATACTGGGCGCCGACGTCGCCGGACATGGGCAGGGCGGCGGCGCCGGTGCGCGGCGGCAGGCTAAAGGTGACGCCGACGTCGCGCCCCTCGCTCGGGCTGCCGGTGCGCGCCATGCCGGCGGCGAGTGCCTCGCGGGGTGACAGGCCACTGGCGAGCATGAAGGGGCGGGAGCGGTAGTAGACGGTGGCGGCGTCGTGTGGGTGCGTGAGCTGCAGAGCGAGCAGGATCTGGACCAGCTCGTGGCCCATGGCAGAGAATTGGTATTTGACCTCGCCCGCGGGCGTGAGCTGCTCGACTTCGAGGGTGTCGAGCTCGCGGGAGAGGAGGAGGAGACGGGCGACGGTGGGCCAGTCGACTTGTGGGTTGGGCATCGGTTCTCCTGGGTATCGGATATTAGGTATTGGATAATGGGGAAGACACGGAGCGTTGTGTCTCCCGGCGGAGTGTATTGTACCGCAGATGGTGTGTTTTGTCTAGATTCGAGCCGGAATCACGGATAGGGCAGCAACTGCAGCTTGTCGATAAAACAGTAATCCCTTTGATTCTTGGTAGCAAACTCACAATTCAGTTTTGTTGCGACAGCCGACAAAGAGCTCCATCTGAGTAACCACGCTAATTGCCAAGGTCGACCTTGCCTCGATCTATTGTAGACAATCAACGGCTTCACCTACCTGGCGAGCAGCGTCGATCAGGATGTCCGTGTCGACTATCGTTACACTCATGCTGTCCGTTCCCACTCGCGGCGGCGGAGATCGCGTAGCCACGCGCTGCTATCCTGCAGATCATCTCGATCTTGCCACATACCAACAAATGGCTCGTCGGCCAGCTTACGCTGGCTCTTTGATGCTCTGCGAGTTGTTTGATAGCGTGTTTTCAAGAATGCGATAAAGTCGATGACTTGTCTCTGTGCTTCTGGTGGCAAGGAATCAATGTCTTTAAGGATTCTGGAACTTGGCATTTTGACCTCACAGCAACTAGCACGGGCACAGCGCCAACCGCTCTCCACCCAGCTCGATGACCGCCCTCAAATCGTACACCTGCATCACTCAAGCTGCTATACTGCTGCACCCATTATAACACAACGTGACAGATCATTCCAACATGTAGTGAACAAGGTGTGTTTCTGTTCAGCTTGACCGTTCGCATTATCCCCACTGGGGCAACGGTCAAACAGCCGAACAGTGATATGTGCAGTTCACTCGGCCGGCGCTAGCAGCGACTCGACATACTCGTCAGGCACTCGGCGGGTGGACTGGATGGTCCGGCGGGCGACGCGCAGGCTCGACCAGCCGCGCAGGCCGGCGATCTGCCCGCGCAGGCGGGCGCGGGCAGCGGCGCCGCGCCAGGCACGTAGAGCGTCGCGGGCGATGGCCCATTGGGCACGGACGATGAGGGGGCGGTATTTTTTCATGAGAGCCGCCGGATAGTTTTTGGCCATGACCCACAGAGTGTTGCGGCCGGTATAGTAGCTGGCGACGGGGCCAGCGCCGGTGGCGCTGAGCTTGTGATAGACGACGGCGTGGGGCGTGTACCAGGCACGCCAGCCCGCAAGCTGGGCGCGCCAGTTGAGGTCGACGTCTTCGCAGTACATAAAGAAGGACTCGTCAAAGGTGCCGATCTCGTCGAGCATGGCACGGCGGTAGGCGACGGCGCCGCCACAACCGCCAAAGATCCAGCCGGCCTGGTCGAACTGGCCTTCGTCGCGCTGCCAAACGCCCCGGTTGAAGGGGATGCCGTCGACGCGGTAGCCGTCGCCGGCAGAGTGGAGGACGTCGCGCCGATCAAAGAGGAGCATTTTGGAGGCGGCGATGCCGGCGTCGGGGTGGGCACACAGGGCGTCGACGAGGGCGGCGACAAAGTGGGGGTCGGCGTCAGTGTCGTTGTTGAGCGAGATGAGGACGTCGCCTGCCGCGGCGCGAAAGCCGGCGTTGTTGGCACCCGTGAGGCCCAGGTTGGTGCCCATCTCGAGCAGGCGCACCTCTGGATAGCGGTCGCGGACGAATGACTGCGTGCCGTCGGTGGATCCGTTGTCGACGAGGATGACCTCGACGTGCGGGTATGCCTGGGCGCGCAAGGCGTCGAGGCATACGAGGAGATGGTGGGCACCGTTAAAGGTGGGGATGATGATGGAGGCCAGGGGCGTGGTTGGTTGGGAGAGGGGCATAGGTCAATCGCCGGAAAAGTAGGCCTGGAGGGCGTCTTGCCAGGGGCGGAGGGTGATGCCGAGGGCAGAGGCGGTAAAGTTGACGATGGGGGCGTAGAGGGGGGGCGGGGCCAGGCGGGGCCACTGGTCGGTGGTGATCCGCTCGATGGGGACGTGCCCACGGCCGGCGAGCTCGAGGATCTTTTCCGCCCAGTCGTAGCGCGAGCAGAATCCGGTGTTGGTGAGGTGATAGACGCCATAGTGACGCGTGTCGACGAGCTGCCGGATGGCAGCGGCGAGGTCGGGAGCATAAGTGGGGGCGCTGATCTCGTCAATGACGACGCGCAGTGCGCCGTGCTTGTCGGCGGCGGCAATGATCTTGGTGACAAAGTTGTTCCCGCCCCGTGCATAAACCCACGAGGTGCGGACGACGTAGCAGTTGTTGAGCAGGGAGCGCACATAGAACTCGGCGCCGGCCTTGGAACGGGCATAGACGCTCAGTGGAGAGGGCGTATCCCACTCGTAATAAGGCCGTCCCAGGCGGCCGTCGAAGACGTCGTTGGTGCTGATGTGCACCATGGCGGCACCTACCCGCTCGCAGGCGAGGGCCACGTTGTGCGCGCCAAGGGTGTTGACGCGGAAGGCAAGCTCGGGATTTTGCTCGCAGCCGTCGACGTCGGTGAGGGCAGCGGTGTGGACAACCAGGTCGGGCTGCCAGTCGACGAGGGTGCTGCAGATGGCGCGCGCATCGGTAATGTCGTGCTCGGGAAGGTCGATGCCGAGGACGTCGTGGTCAGCAAAGGTCTGCTGGAGGGTCTGGCCGAGCTGGCCTTTGTGTCCTGTGACTATAACGCGCATGCAAGTCGTCTCCTTGAGGGAATACGGCTGAATCCGTTGCTACGAACGGGCGGTGGGGTCAGGGGATCCATGCCAAACGCTCAGCGCCGGGGTCGGGGTAGTTGTCGCCGGTGGCGATCAGCTTTTGCTCGCGCCCCGACTTGAGGTCGAGGAGATAGATGGCCCACGCGCCGCCGCGGTTGGAGAGAAAGGCGATCTGGCGACCGGTGGGCGACCACGCAGGGCCGACATCGTGGCCCGAGTGATCGGTGAGGCGGCGCTCCTGGCCGGTGGCGACGTCGACGACCCATATCTCCCAGTTTCCTGTGCGCAAAGAGATAAAGGCGAGCTGGGTGCCGTCCGGTGACCAGGCAGGAGCGGTGTCGCTGGCATGGCTGGTAAGGCGGGCAGGGCTAAAGCCGCCGGGCTTGATGACCCAGATGCCACAGTTGTCGCCGCGCTCATCGCAGCCCTGGTAGGCAATGCGGCTGCCGGTGGGCGACCAGGCGGGCATGCGTCCATAGCCCCACTCCTGGCCCTCGCCTCGCACTTCACCCGGCGAGATGACGTAGAGGCGCCACCTGCGGTCGCCGTGCTTGTTCGAGGCAAAGACGATCTGGGTGCCATCGGGCGACCAGGAAGGGGCCGCGTCTTCGGGATGGATGGTCATCTCACCACTTTGGGTGCCGCCGAGATCGTAAATGCTGAGCCCGAGGTGCTGCGGATCGAGGCTGCGGACGGCAAGACGGCTGCTGGAGGGTCCAAACGCCGGCTGGTGTGCATCGGTCACGAGGAGGCGCGCATCGCGCTGCGCCAGATCGACGAGGTAGATATCCTCCTGCTGGCGGACGGCGTCAAAGCTGGGAAAGGCGATGCGGCCGCGCGCGTCGACGACGGTCTGCGGGCTGGGCGTTGCCCCACTGCCAGGGGTCGCTTCGCCTTCGGCGGTGCCACTGCCCGGCGAGAGCGAGTCGCGGGTGGCGGTTGGGCTGGCTCGGGTGGGCGTTGGCTGCCTCGTCGGAGTGGCGGGCAGGCGGGCGGTCTGGCAGCGAATCCGTGCCTCGTCGCGCTGATCGACTGTTTCCTCCATGGGCAGCACCTCGACAGCGGCGGCATACTGCTCCGCGGCCTGGCACCACTCATCCTGGCCGATCCGTGCGTCGGCATTAAAAACGTAGGCGGCGTGCAGCCGGGCCTGGACGTCCTTGTAATCGGGGGCGAGGGTGTAGAGCCCCTTGAGCGCCTGGATCGTGGCCGACCAGTCGCGATCCCAGTAGTTGAGCGCGGCAGTGTAGAGGCGAATCAGGTTGAGCTGGTCCTGAGCGTCCTTGTCATCAGGCTTGAGGGCGAGAACGGTCTCGAAATGGGCGGCGGCATCGCCGAGGCTGTCGCCGGCCACCGCGTCGAGGCCGAGGCGATGGTGCGCTGTGGTGAGCATGATGGTGACGTTTTCGACCTGGAAGGTGGGATCGATGCCACGCAGCTCGTCGAGGACGGCTATCGCCTGGCGCAGGTTGCCGCCTTCGTACTCGGCGACGGCCTGCTGGTAGAGGAGGCGCGCCGCCTCCTGGCGCGTTTCCGACGTGGGCTGAACCAGGGCCCGTGCCTTTTCCTTGGCCTCGCGCAGGTAGAGGCGCGCGTCTTGCAGGCTGGAGTTGTAGCGCAGGGCGAGCTGGAACTCGCCGATGGCCAGCTCATAGTTTTCGGCACGAAGGTGATCCAGCCCCAGGAGGTAGTGCTCCCCGGCGATGCGCCGGCTTTCCATCGCGCGGTCCTTCAGGCCATCGTACACACCCATTACGCCCAGGGTGACGACGTAGGCAAGGAGAAGAACGACGATGAATGCCACCACGAGCGTCCAGAGCCAGGTGTGTCGCGGTTGGCCTGTGGCAAAGGGGGCGCGATCCAGGCCCTCGAGCGGCGGGAGCCTCGTGGGAACGGGTAACTGGTGCGCCTTGGGGCGCCTCGATTTAAAGAGTGCCTGAATTACGCTCATTGTAGTGAATAGCTGGCGTGATACTCGGCCGTGCGCCCGCCCTTTTCGCTTTCGAGTGTCAGTGACAGGCGCCCGACTGCCGGGACGTCGCCATCAAGAGGCACGTCGTTGAGAAAAACTCGGCCGGGAACGAGGCTGACCTGCTGGCGCCAGCGCTCCTCGCCGTCGAGAGACAGTGCGATGGTGCCGGTCCAGCGCCGGGTGGTGGCCACCGCGACACGCGCCTGGCGGTTCGCGGCAGTCAGGTTCAGCGCTATGAAAGAGTTGGCGTGGCGCAGGCCCCCGAGCCCGGCCACAGGGTACCACGTTTCGGTCCACTCGATGTGACCGCCGGGCGGGATCGTGACGCTGGTGTCAAAGGTGGGGGCGGCGCCCCCGTGCATCTCGACGTAGCTGGAGCCGTCGTCCGTCCAGTTGCTCGCCGGGATCGGATCTGCCCAGCCAAAGGCGAACATCTTGGCGCCAGGCACCTGGGCGGACTGGAAGGCCCGCACCACGCCTTCGTCCGCCTGTTCGTCGTACACGGCCATCCAGTCCCCGGCGGCAGGGTCCTCAAAGAAGCCAAGCCAGCGGTTCCAGTTGCCGAGGCGGCTATAGTCGGTGCCGTTGGCGACAGGCCAATCCATCCGGGCACCCGCTGGGGGTAGGTTGTCGTCGCCTCGGCTGTGGACGGTGACCGACTCGATCGGCTCGGCAAGCTGAAAGCGCAGATCGGCAGACGGCGCATTCCCGGCGCCGGGAGCAAGCATGGCGTTGGTCCAATACTTGACCGGAAGCGCGGCGGAGGTCGGGTTCTCGATGCGCGGCCGGATGGTGAAGGAGCTGGCTCCGGCTTCGAGGCGGACGGCGATGACGGTCCGGACGCGGTCGGCGGCGGTCGAGTCGCGCAGCAGAACGGTGGCGCTGTTGGCGTCGGTCTGGGTTTCGATCTGCCAGGGCACGCCCCACTGGTAGCCGTGCTCTTCGACCGGCAGGCACCATTCAATCCCGCCCGCGGCGAGCCACCAGCCCTGCTCGGGCGGCCCCCAGGGGCTTGGCTTGAGCACGGGGTTGCGATAGGTCTCGCGGTGGCCCGTCGGCTTGTATACGATCTCGTACAGGCGGCCGCCGAGCTCCGGGAGGAAGGTGAGTTTCAGATATTCGTTTTCGACGACCAGCGTTTGATAGGTGGCGTCGGATGGAGTCGGGCCGGAGGCATCGTAGGCGGCGCGGTCGAGGACGGGGTAAGAGATGTTGTATTGGGCGTTGTGCGCCATGGTCAGGAACCCGGCGTAGGGATAGGTGGAGATGGTCACCTGGCTCTCGCGGACGACGACAGAGGAGGATGCAGGGGTAGGGGTAGGCGTGGCGGTGGGGGTGAGCGTCGGGTCATCGCCAGGCGTGCAGGTGGGCGGCAGAGTGGGAATCGGAACCATGGCCTGAAAGACGTTGTTTTCCTCGTTCGATTCCTCTACCTCGTCGTCGACGTCGAGCACAATACGGGTCTCGCTGCCATACGCATAGTTGGGAAACCAGGGCGAGATGGTGTCGCCGGCAGGGACGGTGGCGGTGACAGGGAAGCGGACGCCGTTCAGCTCGAGGATAAATGGCCCGGATGGTGCCTCTCCCTCGTTGGCGATGGTGACGCGTGAGCCAAGCTGAGTGGAAGTATAATCGCAGTCTCCACCCGTTTCGAGCGTGGTGACGACGCCGCGCACGAGCAGGTCGGGCAGAGGAAGGCCGTCGTTCGGGATGGTGGGGATAAAGGCGCCGGCACGCGGGGTGGCGTCGGGAATGGGGGTGGCGACCGCGAGCAGGTCCTCATCAAGGGTGAATGATTCGCCGGGGAGTAAACCGACGGTTCGCTCCAGCGGCTCGTAACCCTCGAGTTCGACACGGACGGTGTGTGGGCCGGCAGGCAGGTCGAGTGAGAGGGGAGTGGTGCCACTGCGCAGACCGTCGACCAGGACGCGAGCCCCCGAGGGGCCCACATCGACATGCAGGCGGGCCAGGGCTGATGTCGCGACGGGTGTGTCGAGTCCCCCGCGCGGACTGCAGTAGCCCAGGCTGGCCAGCAGGGACACGGCGACCAGCGTCAGCAGGAGCCGGACACCTGTTTCGAGCCAGGAGCCAGAATCGGTGCGGCTCACATCGTCGGCGCTCTTCATAGGGCGCATTATACCACGGGTGACGAGGAAAACAAATCGAGGGGCGCGGTGGGTAAGATAGGTGTTCTTTGTGAAAGAGGCCCCGGCCGGAACACGGCCGGGGCCTCGCGATTTACGCGTGAATCAGGGACGGTAGACGATGATGAGCTGGGGCGCCGACTGGTTGCCCAGGCTGCCGCCGCCCGGCTCGATGGCGACCCAGTCTTCTTCGCCGTCGCCGTCGAGCTCCTGGGCGAAGCGCAGGCGGAGCTGAAGCCGGCCGCGGCCTTGAGCCAGGTCATCCTGGAGCCAGGAGACAAAGCCGGGATCGGAGATGATGTACCAGGCGCGCTCCTGTGTCTGTTGGGCGAGTGTGCCGCTGTGGAGTGCGGGTGTGTCAAAGGCGCTGCCGTCAAGTGCACCACCAAAGACGACGTGGTCGAGCACCAGGTTGCCGAGCGCGCCGTACGGGTCACCCACGATCCGTTTCTGGAAGAAGCGAAGCTCGACGCGCTCGATGGTGGCACCGGACGGGATGGACGAGAGATCAAAGCTCAAGAATCCGCGCGACACGAGCTCGCCGGCGTCAGG
>DATHUZ010000666.1:0-1763 GCA_035461725.1 Anaerolineae bacterium | reverse complement strand
TCGGCGATCTGCTCGTTGGTGGCGCCCCGCGCGAGCAGGGCGACCACGGCGCGCTCGTTCGGCTCCAGCAGCGCCAGCGGGTCGTATTCGTCCCTGTGGCGCACCTCCTGGACGCGCGCTTCGACGTCCGGGTCGATAAAGCTGCGGCCCGAGGCGGCGTCGCGCAGCAGGGGGACGATGCTCTCGGGCAGCAGGTAGTTGCTCTTGCGCACGTAGGCATAGTGGCTGAGCAGGCCGGAGCGGAGAAAGGCGCGGTAGTAGGCGTCGTCGTCCTGGATGGAGTAAAAGACGACGGGCAGGCGCGGGTACTCGCGGCGGATGGCCACCGCGGCCTCGATGCCGTTCATGGCGCCCGCCAGCGCGACGTCCATCAGCACGGCGCCGGGCGGGGCGTCGAGGCAGTGGGCGACGGCGCCCTCGCCGGTGGTGACGGTGCCGACGACCTGGACGGCGCCCGTCGCCTCGAGGCCGATCTGGAGCGCGCGCTGTAATCTTGCATTGTCCTCGACGATCAAGAGCGTCAGCATGAACCATTCCTCATCCGTGTAGCCCCAGTGCAATGTCAGAACAGAGCCTCGGGAATTACCCTTGACAATCCTTCTATCCTTCGACCACTTATGGGTGCCCCCCCCCACCCGGACCCTCAGAGTCCATGAAAGAGTAGAAAGATAGGCGCACGCGCCTGCGGCTCTCACCTCGGCCCCGTTAACCCGACAGTTGAGCTTGAAAAAAGGCCCTCATCAGCATCGGGACTGCATTCTCCACGGCCGTAGAACTGCGGTATCAGGCGTACCGGACTCGTCATTGCCGAGAATCAGCCTGGATTCTGCACTAGTAAACCACAGGACTGGCTGCCTGTCAAGCACACGGGTGCCACCCTTGCCGGTCTCGGGGCAGCCGTTGGAGGCAGTCAAAGCGTCGACACGTGCCCCCCGGCCCGGGTAGAATGGAAAAGCTGTGGCGGTTGCCGGGGACAGAACTTGGTGTGAGGAGCGTGCCGTGAAGGTCAAGATGATCCTGCCGGCGCTAACGGAGGCGTGGAGCCCCTATTGGCGGCCGATCAAATATGCCCTCTTTCCGCCGCTGGGACTGGCGACGCTGGCCGGGTACCTGGGCGCGGACGACGAGGTGACGATCCACGACGAGCACGTGGAGGGGCGGGTCGAGCCGGCGCGCGACGCGGGGGCGGTGCCCGACCTGGTGGCGATCCAGGTGTACGTCACGTCGGCCTACCGGGCCTACGAGCTGGCCGACGCGTACCGGGCCATGGGCGCGCACGTGGCGCTGGGCGGGCTGCACGTGACCTCGCTGCCGGACGAGGCGGCGCGGCACGCGGATACGATCTTTCTTGGGCCGGCGGAGGAAGCGTGGACGCGTTTCCTGGCCGATTTTCGGGCCGGGCGGCCGGGCGGTGCCTACCGCTCGCGGGTGCGCACGCTGGATGGTGTGCCGCCGGCGCGGCGCGACCTGATCAAGCGCCACCTCTACCTGGTGCCGAACTCGATCGTCGTGTCGCGGGGGTGCCCGCACCGGTGCGATTTCTGCTACAAGGAAGCGTTTTTTGAGGGCGGGCGGTCGTTCTACACGCAGGCGGTGGACGAGGCGCTGGGGGAGATCGAGCGGCTGCCCGGGCGGCACCTCTACTTCCTGGACGATCACCTGTTCGGGAACGTGCCGTTCGCGCTGAACCTGTTCGAGGGGATGAGGGGGATGGGCCGGCTGTGGCAGGCGGCGGGGACGGTGCAGACGGTGCTGCGGCCGGG
>DATHUZ010000665.1:0-3458 GCA_035461725.1 Anaerolineae bacterium | reverse complement strand
CCTGCTGCAATGCGCTATACCGAAGCCCGCCTGGCCGAGATCGCGCAGCACGTGCTCCAGGACATTGACCAGGACACGGTCGATTTCGTCGATAACTTTGACGGCTCCCTGCAAGAGCCCGTCATTCTGCCGTCGGCACTGCCCAACCTGCTGATCAACGGTGCCACCGGCATTGCCGTCGGCATGGCAACCAACCTGCCACCGCACAACCTGGGCGAGGTGGCCGATGCCGTGATATACGTCGCCGGCCGCTGGAATGACCGCACCAGGATCACGGTCGACGACCTGATGCAGATCGTCCCCGGCCCCGACTTTCCAACCGGTGGCATCATTTATCGCTACCGCGACGACGTGCTGGGTGAAAAGATCGACACGATCCGTGACGCGTACGATGATGGGAAAGGCCGGATCGTGACCCAGGCGCGGGTGGACATGGAGGATATCGGCGGCGGCAAGGTGAACATCATCGTCACAGAGCTGCCGTATGCCGTGCAAAAGTCGACAGTGCTGGAGCGGATCGCCAAGGAGGTGCGCGACGGGCGCATCTCGGGCATCACCGATCTACGCGACGAGTCGGATCACCAGGGGATGCGGGTCGTGATCGAGGTCAGTCGCGTGGCCAACCCGCGCGAGGTCCTCGATGCCGTGCTCAGCCGCAGCCAACTGCGCGAGACTTTTGGCGTCAACGCCCTCGCCCTGGTGTCGGAGCGTACCAACGGCGACACCATCGTCCGCCCGCAGCGGCTGTCGTTGAAGGATATGCTCATCTACTTTATCGACCACCGCCTGGTCGTCATTGTGCGGCGCACCAAGTTCGAGCTGGAAAAGCGACAGGCACGGCTGCACATCGTCGAGGGGCTGATCAAGGCGCTCGACGTGATCGACGAGGTGATCAATACCATCCGCCGCAGCCAGACCACCGACACGGCGCGGACGAACCTGATGAAGAACTTTAAATTCTCGGAGCTTCAGGCCGAGGCGATCCTGTCGATGCAGCTCCGCCGGCTGGCGGCCCTGGAGCGGCGCCGCCTGGCGGAGGAGCAAAAGGATCTGAAGGACCGCATCAAGTACCTGAAGGCGCTGCTCGCTTCGGAAAAGCGCCGGCTCGAAGTGGTCATCGAGGAGACAAAAGAGATCCAGGAGCGGTTCGCCCGGCCGCGCCGGACGGTCATCCTGACCCAGGAAAAGCCGGGCGATACGGTGGTCACCGAGGCTGACCTGGCGGTGCCCGAGGGACCCCAGGTGATCGCCGTCACGACGCTCGGCGTACAGCGCAGCGACGCCAAGGGCTTTTCGTACCGGCCCAAGGCGGGGGCGACGAGCCGGGCGGTGGAGGCGCACAGGCTGCACCTGGCGACCGATGCCAACGACACCGTCGTGCTCGTCTCGAACCGGGGCCGCGCGTGGTGGGGGGCTGTGTGCCGCGTGCCGCTGGGTGCCAGCTTTGAGGAGCTGGGCCTCGCCAAGGGCGAAGAGGTCGTGGGCATGGGGCTTTTGACGAAGGACAATCTGCTCGTCATCGGCACGCGCACGGGGCAGGTCAAGCGCGTCAAGGCCGAGGATGTCAAGTCGAGCCCCGAGGCGTCGTGGTCGACGATCGTCGGCCTGTCGGGCGATAACGATGGCGTGCTCTTTGCCGGCACGGACGGGGACGACGCCCAGGTGATGTTCTTTACCAGCTCGCGCGCCATCCGCTTCGCGGCCAATGACGTGAACCCGCAGGCGACGCCGTCCGCCAAGGGCGTGACGGGCATCAAGCCGCGTGAGGGTGACGTGCTGCTGGGCGGCGCCGTCGTGCCAGGCGGCGATGCCAGGTGGGGCCTGGTCGTGGTCAGCCAGGCCGGCTTTGTCAAGCGTGTGCCCCTCGACGAGTTCTCGGTCACCGGGCGCGGCGGGCAGGGCGTGGTGGTGATGGATGTCACCAAGGCCACCGGTCCGGTAGTCGCCGTCGGCGCCGGTCCGCTGGATGGCGGCGTCGACTTGATCGGCGACTCGGGCAAGCGCCAGCGGCTCGAAGAGGTGCCTGTCGAAAACCGCGCCAAACGGGGTGCGAAATTGGCCGAGTTGTCCCAGGTGACCGAGGTGCGCGTGTTGTAGGCAGGCTGGAAGGTTGGAAGGCTGGAAGATGGCCATCTTCCAGCCTTCCAACTTGCAGGAACGATCATGCACGAGCTTGCGCCACATCAAGTTACTGTCACCGATAGTTTCTGGGCGCCACGCCTGGAGATGAATGCGCGCGACGCGCTGGCTCACCAATGGGAGCAGTTGGTCGCGTCAGGCTGCATCGAGAATTTCCGCATCGCGGCCGGACAAAGCGATGCATTTCGCGAGGGCTGGTTCTTTGCCGACTCGGACGCCTACAAGTGGCTCGAGGCCGCGTCACGCGCCCTCGTCCACCATCCCACTGCAACTCTGACACGCAAGGTCGACGACTTGATCGCCCTGCTGGCCGCCGCGCAGCAGCCGGACGGCTATCTCTACACCTATAACCAGATCCACTTTCCGCACACGCGCTGGGAGAATCTGCAGATCGAGCACGAGCTCTACTGCCACGGGCACCTCATCGAGGCGGGTGTATCGCATCACCAGGCGACCGGCCGGCGCGACTTGATGGCGCTGGCAGAGAAGGCGGCGGACCGGATCGTGGATGACCTGCAAGGCGCAGGCCCGCGCGCCACCCCGGGCCACGAGGAGATCGAGATCGCGCTGCTGCGCCTCTACCGCGCGACGGGCCGTGGTGCGTACCTCGACATGGGAGAGCAGTTCCTCGATCAGCGTGGGCGCGTGCGCCCCTTTGCCCCCCTCATTCGCGCTCAGAACTCGGCCGTCGGGCGGCGCTCGCAGGAAGTGAAGCGCCGCCGGCAAGAGTACCAGGCGTCGCACCCGGGTGAGTCTGCCTTCCGGCTGCCGCCGGGCAACGTGGCGGCCAGGCCGCGCGGCATCGGCGTGCGCTACTACCTGAGTGCGCTGACCGGCAACTATTTTCAGCAGCACCGGCCGGTGCACGAGCAGTGGGTGCCTGTGGGCCACGCCGTGCGTTTTGCCTACCTGGAGACGGCCGCGGCGATGCTGTGCCGCGAACGGGGAGGCGGGCCGGCGACGGACCTGCTGCGGGACGCGCTCGAAGCGGCGTGGGCGCACATGGTGGCGCGCCGCATGTACGTGACGGGCGGCATCGGCTCGCTGCCGGCGCTCGAGGGCTTTGGCCGCGATTACGAGCTCGACCCCGAGTACGCGTACGCCGAGACGTGTGCGGCGCTCGGGTCGATGTTCTGGAATTGGGAGATGACGCTGTTGACGGGCGAGGCGCGCTACGCCGACCTGTTCGAGTGGCAGCTCTACAACGCGGCGTCCGTCGGGATGGGCCTCGACGGCCGCGCCTACCTGTACAACAACCCGCTGGCGTCGCGCGGCGGGGTGAGACGCCGCCCCTGGTACGCCGTGCCCTGCTGCCCGTC
>DATHUZ010000664.1:0-2185 GCA_035461725.1 Anaerolineae bacterium | reverse complement strand
ATCACTCATGGGTGGGTCTCTTACCCCCCCCCCTCACGGTCCCGGGAAGAGTAGAAGAGCCGATCCACCCACGCCGCATCGCTGCCGCCGGCCCCCCGTCACCCGACGGTTAAGCCTGAAAAACGCCCTCATCAGCATCGGGACTGCATTCTCCACGGCTGCATCTCTCCCTCACTCCTCCTTTCGCGCCCCAACGCGCCGATCACGTGCTGCGATTTGCGTGTTCGGATGAGGTGCCGACAGAAACGGCGTCTCGCACGCGCCATCAAAATGACTGCCTGGCGCGCTCGTGCGAGCACACCATGTGCGCGGGTCTCAGTATACCACGGAACGATCGTGCCGGCAACTGGGCGCGGGCAGCGCCAAGGTAATCATCGGCCACCCACCCCCACCCTAACCGCGCGCATCACCACGGTCACCTCACGCCTCACATCTCGCCAAGCTTCTCTCCGTGTACGTCCCGTCTGACAACTCGTCGGTGCCAGGTGCACTACTGCACCTGGCGAGTAGGGCAAACACCTGAGCTGAACGGAGGTGCGACGCACCCGTCGTTTTGGGTGCGTTGCACCTGGTCATACCGCCAAATGCGTTTACCCTGCCTGGCGAGGGCGCCGGGTTGACACCGCGTGCCCCTTGTGCTATTCTCACCTCTGACCCATTGTCAGAGAGGCAGGCTATGTGGCAAGCGTACGAAATGCCCGACTCGGTAGAAAAAGCACTCGAGATTCTCGACAGATACGAAGGCAAGGCCCAGCTCATCGCCGGCGGCACCGACCTGGTGATCGAGCTGCAAGAGGGCAAACACGTCGTCGACTGCCTGGTCGACGTCACCCGCATCCCGGGGCTCGATACCATTGAAGAGCGTGATGGTTGGATCCTCCTCGGCCCCAACGTCACCTTCCGCCAGATCAAAGAGTCGCCGCTCCTGGCCGATAGGGCGCGCGCACTCGCCGAGGCGGCCGGCACCGTCGGTGCCCTCCAGATCCAGACCGTCGCCACCCTCGCCGGCAACGTCGTGAGCGCGCTCCCCGCCGCCGATGGCAGTGTGGCCCTCGTCGCGTTCGACGCCGAGGTGCAGGTAACCGGCCGCGGCGGCAGCGCCTGGCGTCCCGTCGGTGAGCTCTTTCTCGGCCCTGGCCTGTCGGCCGTCGACCCGCGCCGGCAGATGATCACCGCCATCCGCCTGCCGCTCGACCGGGAGCGTGGCGGCTCGGCCTGGGAGCGGATCGGCCGGCGCCGCACCCTCGTCCTGCCCATCCTCAACTGCGCCGCCACCGTCCGCCTCGGCGACGGCGACCAGATCGCACAGGCGCGCGTGGCCCTTGGCCCCGTTGCCCCTGTGCCGTTTCGCGCCCTCCAGGCCGAAGCGTTCCTGGCCGGACAGCCGGCCACGGACGAGACCTTTGCCCGCGCCGGCGAGATCGCCGCAGGCGAATCCCAGCCGCGCACCAGCCTGCTCCGCGCCTCGCGCGAGTACCGCCTGGAAGTCATCCCGGTGCTCGTGCGCAAGGCACTGGCCCGAGCCGCCGCCCAGGCCCGCGCGCGTAATATCCAATATCCAATCGAGCACCGTATAGGAACCCAATGAACCCAAATACCTACCCACTGACCATGACCGTCAACGGCCAGCCTGTCACCCTCGACGTGGAGGCGGGCGAGCTCCTCGTCGACGTCCTGCGCGACCGCCTCGGCCTGACCGGCACCAAGATCGGCTGCAGCGAGGGCGAGTGTGGCGCCTGCACCGTGATCATCGACGGCCAGGCCGTCCTCTCCTGCCTCCTACCCGCACTCCGTGCCCAGGGCGCCCACATCATCACCATCGAAGGGCTCAGCGACGGCGAGGCGCTCCACCCCCTCCAACAGGCGTTCGTCGATCATGGCGCCGTGCAGTGTGGCTACTGCATCCCCGGCTTTGTCCTGTCGGCCAGGGCCTTGCTCGACCGCAATCCACATCCCACCCGCGACCAGATCAAGGAAGCGATCGCCGGCAACCTCTGTCGCTGCACAGGTTATGTCAAAATCATCGAAGCCATCGAGGACATAGCCGCGAGGAATAGCTAGGCGGTTATGACGTGAGCGCCGGCCTCTACCTGCACATCCCCTTCTGTCGTGCCCGCTGCACCTACTGCGATTTCAACACCTATGCCGGCCTCGAAGGCGAGCTCCACGACTATGTCCGCGCGCT
>DATHUZ010000663.1:0-1613 GCA_035461725.1 Anaerolineae bacterium | reverse complement strand
GGCGGATCTACCGTGCCTCGCGCTGGGGCGTGGTGGTGTCGCACGGCACCAACTTTTTCCTTGGACGCGTGGTGGAGGACCCGGGCCCCCTCTTTTACCCGGTGGTGCTCGGCTTTCGCCTGTCTCCGGTCGTGCTGGTGCTGCTGCTCGTGGGGGCGGTGCTGGCGGTGCGCGCGTGGCGCCGAGGGCGAGATGTACGCCTGCCACTGGCGGGCTATGCCTGCCTGCTCTTTTTCACGATCATGGTCTCGCTGGCGGCCAAGAAGGGCGATCGATACCTGCTGCCCGTCTTTCCCATCGCCGCCGTCGTCGCGGGTTGGGCGGCGATGGAGCTGGTGGGTGGCCTAGAAGCACGCGGTTGGACGTCGCGACGCGTGGCGTACGCCGCTGCCGTGGGCATCGTGCTCGTTTCGTCGCTGCTGTGGCTGCCGCTGGCGCCGCACTATGGCGCCTATTTCAATCCACTCGCCGGCGGGGGCGCGGTGGCGGTGCACACCTTTCCCTTCGGACAGGGCGAAGGGCTGGAGTTAGCCGCCGACCATTTGAACCAGCGCAACCAGGCCGGCGACCTGGTAGTGGTCACCTTTTACCCGCCCCAGTTCCGGTACTATTTCCGCGGCGAGGCCACGTCACTGCGGCGCGGCGACTGGGACGGGACGTGGCAGTTTGCCGACTATGTCGTCTTTTACGTCAGCCAGGTGCAGCGCGATCTCCCCACGCGCGAGCTGGTCGACTTTTTCCTGGCACAAGACCCGGAATACGTGGCCAGGATCGGGGGCGTCGATTTCGCACGCGTCTACCGCTCACCCCTGCTCCTGTCAGGGGAGTTGCCGTGGGCCGAGCGGGTGCTCGGTAGCCGCGTGGTGGGTGACAGGCTGGCGCTCACCGGCTATGCTCTGAGCGATCCTTTCCCCGCGCCCGGCGATACGTGGTACCTGACACTCACCTGGCAGGCACTAGAGCAGCTCGACCGTGAATATTTGTTCGAGGCGGTGCTGGTCGACGACGCCGGGCAGGCCGTGTGGCAGGAGAGCGGGCCACCCTTCGACGGACAGCTTCCGACGTCGTGGTGGCGGCCAGGACGGGCTTATTACCAACGCTACAGCGCGCCACTGCCGGCTGACCTGCCGCCAGGCGAGTACCGGCTGCTGACCCGCGTGTACGACCCGGGCACCGGCGAGACGCTGGCACCCGCGCAGCACGAAGCGGTGGACCGGCCCGGCTATCTCGACGTGATTGACATCCAGGTTGCATCAGACCGATAAGCCTGGCCAGCGCGGCGATGCCGGCCGGCAGCGGTCTGTGAGCTCCCGGCAAGTTGAGTGGCGCTGACAGTCGCAAGCTCGGTGCCGCGAGCTTGCCCGGGAAGTATGTGCGTGAAGCACAAGCCTCCCCGAGCAAGCTCGGGCCTCCATCACGCAAGTGACGGCTGATGCCGCCCCAAGCTCGGGCCTCCATCACGCAGGTGACGGTCGATGCCTCCCCGAGCAAGCGATACTGTTGTTTTATTGACATTACGCAGCCGAGACAAGGAGTTGGAATCGAGATTGGCGCGTTTTCGCTTTAGCTTCGCCCTCAAGGTACACGGCCACTCGTGCCACATTCATGGCGAG
>DATHUZ010000662.1:0-7452 GCA_035461725.1 Anaerolineae bacterium | reverse complement strand
TTGTGATAGTCGATCTCTGCCAGCAGGCCTTCGGCCACCAACGCCGGGATCAGTTGATTCTCCAGCACCACGACGTCGGCCACTTTCCCGGCGCGCAGGTCGGCCACCGCCTCTTCCTGCGACTCGTACGGCAGGTAGGTTACTTCGATGCCATATTCTTCGTGGAACGCGTCGAGGATCTCTGCCGAGATGTCGCCTCCCCAGTTGCGCAGCACGAGAGGCGCGGCCGTTTCTCGCGTCGCGCTCAGCCGAAAGGCACAGGCGGAAGGAGACACAAGAATACCGGCAACAGCGGCCAAGAAGAACAGATACCAGCGTCTCACCATGTGCCTCCCTGCGCGACGACCTTGTGTCAAGCCACCCGCTGCGCCATCGCTGCACCTGGCCTGGCCCGGCAAGCCGGGCAACCGGCCACACCCACCGATTATACCTCAAACGCGCCAGGCCTTCAAGATCCTTCGTAATGCTGCCTTGAGCTGCGACAAGTACCATCCGGCGCTTTTACCTGGCAACCCCCTGTGGTATAATACTCCCGGCAGCACCAGCCGTGACGGTAGGAGGAAGCCTTGGACGAGATCCATGTGTTGTGCACGCTCCGTTTCAGCGCCGAGCTGCTCGACCAACTGCGTGCCGTGTCTGACCGGCTGCACGTCGAGCAGCACACCTGTCGCGACGCCCGCGAGGTCGCTGACGCTCTCGCCGCCCGCCCCAACGTCGAGGTGCTCTATACGTTCCATATCCCTGACAACCTGCCCGAGGTCGCACCCAATCTCAAGTGGGTGCAGCTCCACAGCGCCGGCATCGATCACATCCTCGGCTCGCCCGTCATGTCGGCCAACACCTTGATCACCACCACGAGTGGCATCCACGCCACTCCGATCGCCGAGTACGTCATGGCCTCCATCCTGGCCCACCGCTGGCGCGTCCCCTATTGGACCGTCTGTCAGCGCGAGGCAAAGTGGCCATCTGGCCGCTGGGACCTCTATGCCCGGCCCGAGCTGCTCGAGAGCACGATCGGTATCCTCGGTTATGGCAGCATCGGTCGTGAGGTAGCGCGGCTGGCACAGGCATTTGGCATGCGCGTGCTCGCCTTCCGCCGCTCGCCTGGCGGCGAAGCGAACCCGCCTGCCGGCGAGGTGACCAAAGGCTACATCGGCGCTCACGTGGCCGACCAGGGTGGCATGATCCCCGAGCGCGTCTACGGCCCCGACGAGCTGCACGCCATGCTGCCCCGCTGCGACTATGTTGTGATCGCCCTGCCGCTCACCTCTCACACCAGGCACCTCATCGGCGCCGCCGAGCTGCGTTCCATGAAACCGGCTGCGTACCTCGTCAACATCGCCCGTGGTGCCATCGTCGACGAGCAGGCCCTCGTCCAGGCACTCCAGGAGGGATGGATCGCCGGTGCCGGCCTCGACGTCTTTGAGCAGGAGCCACTTCCGCCCGACAGCCCACTCTGGTACCTCGACAACGCCCTCATCTCGCCCCACGTCGCCGGCTTTACCCCGCGCTACGATGAGCGTGCCGCCCAGCTCTTTGCCGAGAATCTCGCCCGCTACACCGCCGGCGGCCCCTTCCTCAACCTCGTCGACAAAGAAAGAGGCTACTGACGTGCCGCTCCATTCCCCAATGTCCAATATCCAATATCTCGGTTCCAATACCAAACAAAAGGACAGACCCGACAATGACCAATAACGAAATACCCCATTGGGACGTATCCAGCGTCTATCCCGGACTCGAATCCGAGGAGCTAAAAGACGCCTTTCATGCACTGCGCGCCGGCCTGGACGACCTGGATCGTTACCTTGACGACCACGACATTCGCCAGGCCGGCCGGTTCACCTCCGGTCGCGACGCCGCTGCCGGGGAACAGGCACTCGCCTCTACCATCGCCGGCTACCTCGACCGCATGAATGCCAACCTGCGCCTCGGCGGCACCCTGCGCGCCTACCTCCACGCCTTTGTCAGCACCGATTCGTATAACAACCTGGCACGCCGCCTCGCGTCCGAGCTCGAGCCACTCGAGGTGCGCATCCATCAGCAAGAGGTCCGCTTTCAGGGCTGGATAGGCAGCCTCACTGCCACCGCTCCGCAGCTCTTTCAGGCCGTGCTCGACACCCCCGGACCCGTCCGCGACCACCGCTTCTACCTTGAAGAGACGGCCGAGCAGAGCCGCTACCTGATGAGCGAAGCCGAAGAAGGCCTCGCCTCCGAGCTGTCGCTCAGCGGTGCCCGCGCCTGGAGCAAGCTCCAGGGCGTCATCACCTCCCAGCTCAAGGTCCCCTTCGATCCGGGCACCGGTCAGGTTCAGGAGCTCCCGATCACCAAACTCCAGAACCTGAGCCACGACCCCGACGAGGACGTTCGCCGCCGTGCCTACGAAGCCGAGCTGGCGGCCTGGGAGAGTGTGCGCGAGCCGCTCGCCGCCTGCCTGAATGGCGTCAAGGGTGCCGTGCAGACCCTGAATGGCCGCCGCGGGCGCGAGGACGCGCTGCATGAAGCCCTCGACCAGGCGCGCATCGATCGTGACATCCTCAACACCATGCTCGGCGCCATGCACGACTCCTTCCCCGCCTTTCGCCGCTATTTTCACGCCAAAGCCCGGCTCCTGGGCAAGGACCGCCTCGCCTGGTGGGACCTCAGCGCACCCACGTCGACCACCGAGCGACACTTTTCCTTTGGCGAGGCGCGCGACTTTATCCTCGACCAATTTGCCACCTTCTCGCCGCGGCTGCAAGGTCTCGCGCGTCGTGCCTTCGACGAACGCTGGATCGACGCCGAGCCGCGCACCGGCAAGCGCGGCGGCGCCTTTTGTATGAATGTGCCCGCCGTCGAAGAATCACGTATCCTCTGCAACTTTGACGGCTCGCTCGACCAGGTCTTGACCATTGCCCACGAGCTGGGCCACGCCTACCACAACGAGTGCAAGGCGGGGATCACCATGCTCCAGGGGCGCACCCCTATGACCCTCGCCGAGACGGCGTCCATCATGAACGAGACGATCATCACCGATGCGCTCCTCGCGCGCAGTACCGATCCTGATGAGACGCGAGCGATTCTCGAGTCCGACCTGATCGGCGCCACGGGCGTCATCGTCGACATCTATTCGCGTTACCTCTTTGAGACGGAAGTCTTTGAGCGTCGCACGCAGGCCGAGCTGTCCGCCGACGAGCTGAATGACATCATGATCCGCGCGCAAAAAGAGACCTATGGTGACGGCCTCGACGAGCGCTTTATGAATCCCTACATGTGGACCTGGAAGCCGCACTACTACCGCCCCAATCTCTCCTTCTACAACTTTCCCTACGCCTTTGGCCTCCTCTTTGGCCTCGGCCTCTACGCCATCTACCGTGAGCGCGGCCAGGCATTCCTTTCCCAATACGACGACCTCCTGCGCAGCACCGGCACCGGCAACGCCGCCGACCTCGCCGCCCGCTTTGGCATCGACTTGCGCCGTCGCGACTTTTGGACCGGCAGCCTGGGCGTGATCGAGGAGCGGATCGAGCAATATCGCGCCCTGTGACTTGCCTTGTTGGCAAGTTGAGGTATAATCAAGGCCACGCACAGTGTATCATCTCTTGAGTCGGGGCTGAATGTAGGGCGGATTGGCAATCCGCCCCACATCCAAGTTGTTGAGATGATACCGCAGAGTGGCGAACAAGGAGAGAAAGAGGAGGATCTTATGACCAAGCTGATCGATATCGAGGGTATTGGCGAAGCCTATGCTGGCAAGCTCAAGGACGTGGGCCTCGCCACGGTCGAAGACCTGCTGGAGCGCTGCAGCACGCCTGCCGGCAGGCAAGAGATCGCCGACAGCATCGGCATTACCAGCCGGCGCATCCTGGAGTGGGTTAACCACGCCGACCTGTTCCGAGTCAAGGGCATCGGCAGCGAGTACTCTGACCTGCTGGAGGAGGCCGGCGTCGACACGGTGCCCGAGTTGGCCCAGCGTAACGCAGATAACCTCTACGCGCGCCTGAGTGAGGTGAACGCGGAAAAGCAACTCGTTCGCCACTTGCCGAGCTTGAACCAGGTGAGCGCCTGGATCGAGCAGGCCCGGAGCCTGCCGCGCACCATCGAGTACTAGAGTCAAGCCAGGAGGGAAAGGACATGATTCGCAAGGTTGCCATTCTTTTCGTGCTGCTCTTCTTCACCGTCACCATCACCGCTTTCGCCGCTCCTGTTATGCAGGCGGAGGAAGAAGGCAATCCCTGGTGGCTGTGGCTGATCGTCTTTGCCGTCATCGCCCTGTTCGTCGGGTTCATGCTCTGGTGGTGGCTGCGCGAGCCCGAAGAGGAAGAGGAACCGGCGGCGACGCGCCACCGTCCGGCCGGCGTGTACGATACGCACGACATGCCCGAGGCGGTCACCGACGGCCAGGTGGTCGCAGCCGAGACCTCGCCCACCGAAACCGCGGAATCCATCGCGTCCGTGCCCGAGACGGCCGATTTCGAGGTAGTCACACCTCCGGCCGAGCCCGAGACCGCCGTGCGCGATGACCTCACCATCATCGAAGGCATCGGCCCCGCCATCCAAAAAGTCCTTTACGGCGCCGGTATCCACACCTTCCACGATCTCGCCGCGGCCGATCCCGACCGCCTGGAAGCCATCCTGCAAGAGGCCGACCGCAACCTGGCACGCCTGTTCGACCCCACCACCTGGCCCGAGCAAGCCCGGCTCGCCGCCGACGCCAGGTGGGAAGAGCTCAAGGCCCTCAAAGACCGGCTCACCGCCGGTCGCCGTGGCTAGCCAAACTGTCATCGCGAGCGCAGCGAAGCAATCCCCACCCGCTTCACCGGGGATTGCTTCGACTGCCGCCGTTCCCTCGCCGCAACACCAGTGTTGTCGTTGCGAGCGCAGCAACACCAGCATTGTCGTTGCGAGCGCAGCGAAGCAACCCCCACCTGGCCAACGTGGAGGTATCCGTGAACAATCGAACGCTCCCACTGCTCGTGTGTAGCCTGCTCGTGTGCAGCCTCCTGCTCGCCTGTGGTCCGGAATCGACGCCCGACGCCGGCCCCACTCCGGCCGCCACAACCACCACACCGCCTGAACCGGCCACCCACCCCGGCGGCCCCCTTCCCGCCGACCGCGGCCAGTTCTTTTCCGCCTCCGGCGCCTGCTCCGCCTGCCACACCCAGATGATCGACCAGGCAGGCAATGACGTCTCCACCGACGAGTTCTGGCGTGGCTCGATCATGGCCAACGCGTCGCGTGATCCCTACTGGCGCGCCGCCGTGCGCGCCGAGGTGCTCGCCCACCCTGCCTACACGGCAGTCATCGAGGACAAGTGCACCACGTGCCACACACCCATGGCCCGCTTCACGGATGCCGAGGCTGGCAGCCAGGGCAAGATGCTCGACGACGGCTATGCCTCCGCCGGCCACCCCCTCCACGTCCTCGCCCTCGACGGCGTGTCGTGCAACCTCTGCCACCAGATCCGGGAAGAGGGCTTGGGCGCCGTCGACAGCTTTAGCGGTGGCTATCTCATCGACGTCGAGCTGCCTGCCGGCGAGCGCGACGCCTTTGGCCCCTACCCTGTCGCTGACCAGCTCGCCCAGATCATGCAGGGCAGCTCTGGCTTTGTGCCGCGCGAGAGCCCACACGTCGACCTCTCCGAGCTGTGCGCCACCTGCCACACCCTCTATACCCCCTTCATCGACGCGGCAGGCGAGATCGCGGGCGAGTTCCCCGAGCAGATGCCCTACGTCGAGTGGCAGCACAGCAGCTACCGCGACCACGTCTCCTGCCAGGATTGTCACATGCCCCTCGCCCGCGGCGGTGTTCAACTCTCCATTACCGGCGGTCCACAGCGCGAGCCTTTCTTCCAGCACGTCTTTGTTGGCGGCAACGTCTACATGCTCGAGGTGCTCAAAACCTATGGCGCCGACCTCCAGGTCACCGCCTCCCAGGCCCACTTTGAAGACAAGCAGGCGCGCACGCTCGAACAGATGCAGACCCGGACGGCCGCCGTCGTCGTCGACGAGGCCACCCTCGACGGCTCCACCCTGACCGCCTCCGTCCTCGTCGCCAACCGCACCGGCCACAAGCTGCCCACCGGCTTTCCGTCCCGCCGCGTCTGGCTCCACGTCACCGTCGCCGATGCGGCGGGCCAGGTCGTCTTTGAATCGGGCGCCCCCGGCCCCGACGGCGCCATCGCCGGCAACGACAACGATGCGGACGCCGCGGCCTACGAGCCTCACTACGATCTGATCGACTCGCCTGACCAGGTCCAGGTCTACGAGGCCATCATGGGCGACACCGAGGGCACCGTCACCACCACCCTGCTCAAGGGCGCCGGCTATTTAAAAGACAACCGTCTTCTGCCCCTCGGCTTTGACAAGACGACCGCCGATCCCGACGTCGGTGTCTACGGCGCCGCTCTCGACGATGCCGACTTTGAAGGCGCCGCCGACCGCGTCCGCTACGTGATCGACGTCGCCGATGCGCCCGGCCCCTTCACCGTCACCGCCCGCCTCCTCTACCAGTCGGTCGCCTACCGCTGGGCCGACAACCTCCGCCGCCACGATGCGCCCGAGCCTGCCGCCTTTGTCACCTACTACGACCAGGTGCCCAACGATCCGGTTGTCGTGTCGACGGCCTCCCTGGAGGTCGCTCAATGAGCGCTGCCGGGCAGGCACTCTCTCCCACCGAGCTGCTCCAACAGCTCATCCGCTTCGACACCACCAACCCGCCCGGCAACGAGGCGCCGCTCGTCGCCTACCTCGCCGGCCTGCTCTCCGCCGCTGGCCTCGACACCACGATCCTCGCCCGCGACCCCGCCCGCCCCAACCTGCTTGCCCGCCTTCCCGGCCGCGGCCAGGCTCCGCCCCTCCTCATCTACGGCCACGTCGACGTCGTCACCACCGAGGGCCAGGCGTGGAGCGTTCCCCCCTTCGAGGGCCGCGTCGCCGGTGGTTGCGTGTGGGGCCGCGGCGCGCTCGACATGAAGGGTGGCCTGGCCATGTACCTCGCCGCGCTCCTGCGCGCCGTCGACGACGGCCTGATCCCCGCCGGTGACGTCCTCTTTGCCGCCACCGCCGACGAAGAGGTCGACACTGGCCATGGCGTTTCCTACCTGGTCGACGAGCACGCCACGCTCTTGGCCAACGTGCGCTACGCCGTCAGCGAATCGGGCGCCTTCAGCTTCCCGCTTGGCCGCGGCACCCTCTACCCGATCATGGTCGGCGAAAAACAGACCTGCACCCTGCGCGCCACCGTCCGCGGCCCTGGCGGCCACGGCTCCGTTCCTGTGCGCGGCGGTGCCATGGCCCATCTCGGCACCCTGCTCCGTTGCCTCAACCGTCACCGCCTGCCCGTTCACCTCACCCCCACCGTCGCCCACATGATCGAGGGCTTTGCTTCCGTCCTTCCGCCCATCCAGGCGCGTCTCTTCCGCCTGCTCCTCCAGCCGCGCCTCACCGACCGCGTCCTCGACCTCATCGGCTCCCG
>DATHUZ010000661.1:0-2219 GCA_035461725.1 Anaerolineae bacterium | reverse complement strand
TGTCGACGACGTGATCGTCTATGGCCAGACGGGCGTCGAGCCGGTGATCGAGGTGACCTTCGCGGCGAGTAACTTTGCCGTCGACGAAGGCGGCACGGCGACGATCAGCGTGATGCTCAACACGACGGAGACCTTCCCGGTGGCGGTGTCGTACGCGACAGCCGAGAGCCGGGCAGTGCCATACCGGGACTACCTCCCCACCAGCGGCACGCTCGTCTTTCCACCCGGCGTGCAAGTGCAGACGTTCGCAGTGGCGACGCTGCAAGATAACAAGTACGAAGGCACCGAGCGCATCGCGCTTCACCTGTCGGACCCTGTGAGCGTCACCTTGGGCTTTTTGCGGCGGGCGATCCTGTCGATCGAGGACGACGACGTCGGAGACCCCGACCTGCTGGATGACTTTGAGGGTGCGCACAGCTATGCCGTCACCGGGAGCGTGGCGCTCGACCTGGTCGAGGTGATGACCGGTACGGCGCAGGCGGTGCCGGGGCAGGGAGACTATGAGCACGTGCTGGCGGTGGATTATGGCGACACGCTGCGCGCTGCTGGCGGCCCCAGCTTTTGGCGTACCTTTGTCGAGAGCCAGGACTGGAACAGCTATGAAGGCCTGAGCTTCTGGTTCTATGGCAGCAACAGCGGCGATACGATCACGGTGCAGGTGTACGACAACCAGGCGGCGACTACCGGCGAGGTGGCGCCGGACGACTGGGTGCTGGCGTGGAGTGACGAGTTCGACGACGCGGCCGGAACCGTGCCTGATCCGAGCAAGTGGTCGCACGAGATCGGTGATGGCGGACTGAACGGCATTCCGGGATGGGGTAACGGCGAACTCGAGTTCTATACGGATAGCCCCGACAACGCGGCGACAGATGGCCTGGGCAACCTGGTGATCACGGCGCAGGCGGTCGACACGGCGACGACGGACCTGCTGTGCTGGTATGGCCCGTGCGAATACACGTCAGCGCGGCTGCTTACGGCCGACAAGGCCGAGTTCGCCTACGGGCGGATCGAGGCCCGGCTCAAGATCCCGTACGGGCAGGGCGTGTGGCCGGCGTGGTGGTCGCTCGGCAATGACATCGCCGCGGTTCCATGGCCGGCGTGCGGCGAGATCGACATCATGGAGAACATTGGCAGCGAGCCGGCGACGGTGCACGGCACGATCCACGGCCCCGGCTACTCGGGCGGCAGTGGGATCGGCGGCAGCTACACCCTGCCCACGGGCAACCTGTCCGATGCGTTTCACACCTACGCGGTCGAGTGGACGCCTGACCAGATCCGGTGGTTCATCGACGACACGAACTACTTTACGGCGACGGTGGGCGACATCCCGGTGGGCACAGAATGGGTGTACGATCATCCCTTCTTCCTGCTGCTGAACGTAGCGGTCGGCGGCAACTGGCCGGGCTACCCCGACGACACCACGATCTTCCCGCAGACGATGCACATCGACTATGTACGCGTGTACGGGGCGGCCGACACGGCCGAGCGCTTTGAGGCGTCGTTCGTGGACAGCTTTTCCGGTTGGACAAAGGTCACGATCCGCTTTGACGCGCTGACGCGCAGTGCGGAGCAGCCTGCCGGCGCACCAGACGATGGACTGGGACTGACCGAGGTGTGGGGCTATGGCTTCAAGCTGCCGGCGACCGGCAGCGGCGCATTCTACCTGGACCAGGTGAGCCTGGAGGCAGAGGCGCAGATGTATCACTACTACCTGCCGCTGATCGGCAAGCAGGGTTAGCGGTAGAGCTCACAAACCGGAGGGTTGTGGCACCGTTGTGCCGCAACCCTCCAGATTTCGATCGCCAGTTTTGGGATCGAGAAGAAGGACAAACCGGACGGTGAGACCAGAGCGCAGCCCGGCATTGAACGGGCAGTGCTCAATCCCTGAATGGCTGCCCTGAAAGGGGGCAAAGGAGTCGATGTGACTGGTTGGCAATTTGTCGATGCCGAGGGGACTTTTGTCCTGTCCAACCCTCATCACCACAACTATCTCTATTTCCCACTCGTAAACGAGGGTGGACTGGTAGCCGCCGTTACGCCCACGCTGCACGGAGACGTGAAGGCCGGGCAGAACAGGTTCCTGACGTTGCCTGCCTCGGCCGAAGACCTGCACATCTCGCGGGCAGCTCGTAACTTTTGGGTAGACGTGGCTGGCTATGGTCCCTGGTCGGCGACGGGCAATTCGGCACGCCAGATCGCCCTGAAGTTTGGGGATCGAG
>DATHUZ010000660.1:0-2098 GCA_035461725.1 Anaerolineae bacterium | reverse complement strand
CCTGATGACCAAGACGCGCAAGGCGGTGGGCTGCGGCGGCGCGGCGTTTATGAACGTGCTGGCCTCGTGCAACCGCGGCTGGCGCCACGGCACCGACGAGACGATCGAGGTGACCCAGCTCGCCGTCGACACCTGCTATTGGCCTTTATACGAGGTCGAGAACGGCGAGTGGCGGCTCACCTACAAGCCGAAAGAAAAGCCGCCGGTCGAAGAGTGGCTCAAGCGCCAGGGCCGGTTCCGCCATCTGTTCAGGGATGAGCACAGGCACATGATCGACGCGCTGCAATCCGAAGTGGACGTGCGCTGGGAGCGCCTGTTAAAACTTTGTGGCGAGGCGTGAGAGCCATGTTGGAACAGAGGGAACCCTGGACGCTTCCAGGTCTTTGTGTATCCCCGTGCTCTCTGTGCATCTCTGTGTCCCAGAAGGAGTAAGACGATGGCGACACCTCACGTAAAGAACATTGGCGTGCTGACGAGCGGCGGCGACTCGCCCGGCATGAACGCCGCCGTGCGCGCTGTCGTGCGCACCGCCCTCTACCACGGGCTCGACGTGTACGCGATCTATGAAGGCTACCAGGGCATGGTCGACGGCGGGGAGTGCATCCGCCAGATGGAATGGGACTCGGTAGGCGGAATCCTGCAGCAGGGCGGCACGGTCATCGGTTCCGCGCGCTGCGCCGCTTTTCGCACCCCGGAGGGCCGGCTGCAGGCTGCGCTCAACCTGGTCCGCCACGGGATCAATGGCCTGGTCGTCATCGGCGGCGACGGCAGCCTGACAGGGGCCAACCTCTTTCGCCAGGAATGGCCAACCCTGGTTGCAGCGCTGGTGGAACAGGGGGAAATCACCGTCGAGGAGGCGGAAAACCACGCCCACCTGGCGATCGTCGGGCTGGTCGGATCGATCGACAACGACATGTTCGGCACCGACATGACCATCGGCGCCGACACGGCCCTGCACCGCATTACGGAGGCGATCGACGCCATCGGCAGCACGGCCGGCAGCCACCGGCGCGCGTTCGTGATCGAGGTCATGGGCCGCCGCTGTGGCTACCTCGCCCTCATGAGCGGGCTGGCGACCGCTGCCAACTGGGTCTTTATCCCCGAGAGCCCGCCCGAAGTCGACGACTGGGAAGAGGAGATGTGCCAATCGCTGCAGGCGGGCAGAGAGCAGGGCCGGCGGCACACCGTTGTGATCGTTGCCGAGGGGGCGCGCGACAGGCAAGGGAACCCGATCACGGCTGATTACGTCAAGCAGGTGCTGGAGCAACGCCTGGCTGAGGACACGCGCGTGACCATCCTGGGCCACGTCCAACGCGGCGGGTCGCCCAGCGTGTTCGACCGCTACCTGGGCACGATCATGGGCTATGCGGCGGTGGAAGAGCTGCTCGCCACGACCCCCGACGACGAGGCCAGGCTGATCGGCATCCGCCAGCACGACGTCGTGCGTAGCCCACTCATGGCCTCGGTGCGCCTGACGCAGCAGGTGGCCGAGCTGATGGCCGAGCACGAGTACGAGAAAGCGATGGCGCTGCGTGGCGGCAGCTTTCGTGAATCGTGGGAGATCCTGCGCACGGTGCTCCGCGCCCACCCCCATCCCCCCGAGCCCGGGCAAAAGCATCTCAGGATCGCGGTGATGCACGGCGGTGGGCCCGCGCCCGGCATGAACACCGCTGTGCGCGCTGCCGTGCGGCTCGGCCTCGACAAGGGTCACACGCTGCTGGCCGTGCGCAACGGCTTCGAAGGCCTGATCGAGGGCGACATCCACGAGATGAGCTGGATGAGCGTCAGTGGCTGGGTATCCAAGGGCGGCGCCGAGCTGGGCACGAACCGTAGACTGCCCGACGGCGCGGACTATTATTTGATCGCGCGGCAGATCGAGAGGGAACGCATCGACGCGCTGCTGATCATCGGCGGGTGGACGGCGTACCAGGGCGCGTACCGGCTGCTGCAGAACCGTGACAGCTTTCCCGCCTTTAACATCCCGATCGTCTGCCTGCCCGCGTCGATCAACAACGACCTGCCCGGCTCGGAGCTGAGCGTCGGCGCCGATACCGCCCTGAACAGCATCATCACCAACGTCGACAAGATTAAGGAGTCG
>DATHUZ010000659.1:0-6615 GCA_035461725.1 Anaerolineae bacterium | reverse complement strand
GGCCGCGCAGTTCCACGCCGACCCCGAGATCGGCGCGCTGCTGGCCGAGATCCACGCCGATGACGGCTCGATGGCCGCGTTCACCGGCCCCTACTCGTCAGCCAAAGCGGCGGCCCTCAAGGCGCACCAGTTCGACCGCGTGGCGCTTGGGCAGCGGGGCATGAAGTACGAAAAACTGGACCAGTTGGTGAACGAGCTGTTGCTTGGGATTCGCTAGCCTGGCGCCACAACCCGGAGGGAGGTACCACAACCCTCCGGGTTGTGCCGGCTTCTGTCTTATCCCGTCCGCGCCTCTCCCCGGGTCACGAACCACATGCACACGATCGCTACCACCATGAACGCCGGCCCCACGTAGAATATCGTGTTGTAATTCTTGCCCGTCGCCTCGATGATCCACCCGTTCAGGATCGGCCCGACGATGGCCGCCAGCGTCCCCGAGATATAGTAGAGCCCGGTGTACGTGCCCAGCAGCCTGTCGTCGGGCGCGGTGTCCACCACCATCGGCAGCGAGTTGATATTGATCAGCGACCAGGCGATCCCACCCAGGAAGAGCAGCCCGGCGATGGCGTACACGTTGGGCAGGAACGACGCCGCAAAGAGGAGCAGCGTCAGCGCCACGAGTCCCGTCAGGATGGTGCGCCGCCGCCCCCAGCGCTGCGCCAGCATGCCGCCCGGGATCGAAAAAGCGATAAACGTCACCGAGAAAAAGCCGAGCAGCAGCGCCGCCGTGCTCTCGGCCACCCCCAGCCGGAACGTGCCGTACGACGTGAAAAAGGTCTCGATGGCGTTATAACCCACGAACCAGGAAAAGATCGCGGCCAGCAGCAGCAGCAGGCTGCGCCGCTCGTCGCGCGGGATTGTCCCCAGCTCGCGGATGGTGTCCCACCAGCGCTCCTCGTCTTTGGTTTCGCCCGCGCCCTTGACGACGCGCGGCTCTTTGATCGCCGCGAACACCACCAGCGCCGCCACCACCATCAGCACCGCCCCGAACCAGAAGGGCAGCGGCCGGTAGAGGCTGTAGAGCAGCGCCCCGCCGAACGTGGCCAACAGCGAGCCGATGCCGCCCATCATATTGATCACCCCATTCGCCTTTGACCGCTGTGGCGACGGCGTGATGTCGGGCATCAGCGCGATCACAGGTGTGCGAAAGATGGCCATGGCCAGCAGGAACACGCCGACGACGATCATAAAGAACGCCAGTTGCCCGCCCAGCTCCGCCGTCCGGCCCGACAGCTCGGCCGGGATCCGGCCCACCGCCACGGGGATGAGCGCGAACGCGACCACTGCCACCGGCACAGCGCCCAGGATGTAGGGCATGCGCCGCCCAAATCGCGTGCGCGTCCTGTCACTCGCCACGCCGATGATCGGCTGGATGAAAAAGGCGGCGATGTTGTCCAGCGTCATGATGAAGCCGGCCAGCGTAGCGCTCAGCCCAAACCCTGCCGTCACCGCCCCCTCTGTTGCGCCGAATGCAGGGTTGCCGGCCTGAAGGAAAATCGGCACGTACGAGTTGTAGAGGATCCACATAAAACTGACGCCCAGAAAGCCAAAGCCAAGCAGAAACGTCTTTTTGTAATCGAGCCGGGTCTCCATCGATCCCTTCCTCCTGTGTGAGATGCCGACAAATTGTAACCGACCGTCATCGAAAAGTCAACTTTTTGTCTTGCTCGCCATCCCCCACCGTGCTATAATCCCCCTACCGGATGGCATGCGCCGCCGCGAGCGGCATAGAGAAATGGAGACAGTCGTGTCTACGTATTCAGTTGAGGAATTCATCAGCGCCGTCGCGCAGGATGACGCCGCGCACGCGCCTTTCCAGCTCGAGAACCCCTACCTCCTCGAAGTGAACCTTGCCGGCCGTGTCTGGGCCAAGCTGGGCAGCATGATCGGCTACACCGGCCAGGTCAAGTTCACCCGCGAGGGGATGCTGGAGCATGGCCTCGGGCGCATGGTGCGCCGCACCTTCTCGGGCGAGGGCACCCGCCTGATGAAAATGGAGGGCCAGGGCCGCGTTTACCTGGCCGACGTCGGCAAGAAAGTGCAGGTGTTGAGCCTGGAGGACGACACCATCGTCGTCAACGGCAACGATCTCCTCGCCTTCCAGGACGGCGTCGACTGGGACATCACCATGATGCGACGCGTGGCGGGCTTGATGGCCGGCGGCCTCTTTAACGTCCGCCTCGCCGGCCGTGGCATGGTCGCCATCACCACCCACTACGAGCCGCTCGCCCTACGCGTCGAGCCCGGCCGGCCCGTCTTTAGCGATCCCCACGCCACCGTCGCCTGGTCCGGCTCGCTCCAGCCCGACATCCGCACCGACGTCTCTCTCAAATCCTTTCTGGGGCGGGGCAGCGGCGAGTCGATCCAACTCAGGTTCGAGGGCAGTGGTTGGGTCGTCCTGCAGCCCTACGAGGAGACCTACTTGCAGCGGCAGGGGTGAGACGTGAGAACCGTACAGGTCAGCGTTCGTGAAGAAGGTATCGGCTCGCTGTCCGACTATGCCACCGTCCCCATCGCCTTCACCGTCCATTCGGTGCTCGTCCCCGTGCTGCTCGATGGTGGCCTCGGTGGCATCGTGCTGCGCGAGGAGCCGGTCGACCCGCCCGTCGTGAAGGATTACGATGCGTATGAAGACGGTCCGCCAACTGCCTGGGGGCGCGAGTTTGACATGGCCCGCTGGGGTTTCCTCATCGCCCGCGACCCCCAGGGGCAGCCCATCGGCGCGGCGGCCATCGCCTTTGACACGCCCGGCGTCAACATGCTCGAGGGCCGCCGCGACCTCGCCGTGCTGTGGGACATCCGCGTCCATCCCGCGCACCGTGGCTCTGGCCTCGGTGCCCGCCTCTTCCGAGAGGCGGCCGCGTGGGCGCGTGCGCGCGCCTGCACCCAGCTCAAGGTCGAGACCCAGAACGTCAACGTGCCCGCCTGCCGCTTTTACGCCGCCCAGGGCTGCCGCCTGGGCGCCATCCACCGCTACGCCTACGCCGCCCAGCCACACGTGGCCGACGAGGTGATGCTGCTCTGGTACCTTGATCTGTAAGAGACGATGCGTCAGGAGAGAGCCAACATGGACATTCACTATCGAGCCATCGGCACCATCCGCACCCCCTTTACCTCCGTCGAGGGCATGCCCATCCAGCCGCCCGGAGCGGCCGGCGTCCACGGCCGCGTCGAGGTCGATCCCGAGTGGGTTGAGGGCCTGCGTGACCTCGATGGCTTTTCCCACGTCATCCTCCTCTACCACTTTCACCAGGCCGGCGAATGCCGGCTCACCGTCACCCCTTTCCTCGACTCGGCTGCCCACGGCGTCCTGGCCACCCGCGCACCCCGTCGCCCCAACCCCATCGGCCTCTCTGTCGTCCGCCTCCTCTCCGTCGACGGCGGCACGCTCCACGTCGAGGGCATCGACGTCCTCGACGGCACCCCGCTGCTCGACGTCAAGCCCTACGTGCCCGAGTTCGACCACGCTCGCGTCGAGCGCCTCGGCTGGCTCGAGGCCGGACGCGATCAGGTGAGCGCGCAGCGCGCGGATGGGCGTTTTCGGTAGGCACTGAATCTACCGATCCCCAATCCCCCATTTGACTTTCCCCGCCTATTATGTCATAATCACCGTGGCGTATGCCGGTAGCACAAGGTGCCTCAGCCCCCGGTGCTGAGGCCTTTTTGTGCTAAGCTTTTGCGCAGCGCTGGTGTGCCGCGACGACGAGATAGAGCAGTACGCCACAATTGCAGCAACAGGAGAGTGAGAGCCACATGAAAGTCACAACCGAGCGACTCGACAACTGCCAGGTCAACGTTTTTATCGAGCTCGATCAGGCCGAGGTCGACAAGAAACTACGCGACACGGCCCGCACCGTGTCGCGCCACTACACCGTGCCCGGCTACCGCCGCGGCAAGGCGCCCTTTCACGCCGTCGTGCGCGTCTTTGGCCGCGAAGCGCTCCAGCAGCAGATGCTGGAAGAAGAGGGTAACAACCTCTACGAGGCGGCCATCGAGCAGATCGAGTACGAGCCGTACGAGGTCGGCAAGCTGGAAGATGTCGAGTGGGAGCCGTTCCGCATGACCGTCGTCGTCCCGATCAAGCCCGAGGTCGACCTGGGTCGCTATCGCGCCGTGCGCGTGCCCATGGAAGTACGAGAGGTCACCGGCGAGGACGTCGACCAGTACATCGACAACCTGCGCTCCGAGCATGCCCGGTGGGTGCCTGCCGAAGAGCCCGCCGCCATGGGCAATCAGGTCGTCCTCGACCTGAAAGGCACCGCCGGCGATCAGGTCATCATGGACAATGAGAATCACGAGCTGCTCCTGGAAGAGGGCGCGACACACCCGCTGCCCGGTTTTCACGAGCAGATCGCCGGCATGTCGCCGGGCGAGGAAAAGACCTTCGAGCTCGACGTGCCCGCCGGCGATGTCGATGAAGGCGCGGCAGGTGAAACGGCGACGGTAACCGTCCGCCTGCACACCGTGCGCCAGCTCGACCAACCCGACGACGAAGAGCTGGTCATGATCGTCGGCGATTACGAATCGATCGACGACCTGCGTGCCTCCGTGCGCGAGCGGATCGAGACCGAGGCGCGCCAGGCCGCCGAGGCCGAGTACCTCGACCAGGTGCTCGACGCCATGGTCGAGGCAGCGCCCCGCATCGAGTACCCACCGCAGGCGCTCGACCGCGAAGCCGAGATGGCGATGAATCAGCTCGAGCGCCAGCTCGCCGCCTCCGGCATGACCTCCGACATCTTTTTCCGGATGATCGGCAAGACGCGAGAGGCCTACCAGCGCGAGCTGCGCCCCACCGTCGAGGGCCGCCTGCGCAAGCGCCTGGTGTTGCAGAAAATCGGCGAGCTGGAGGGCCTCGAGGCCGACCCTGAAGCCGTCCAGGCCGAGATCGAGCGCACGGTCATGCTCGCCGGCGATCAGGCTGGCGAGATGCGCGAGATGCTCGAAAGCGAGGAGGGGCGCGAGTCGATCGCCCGCGACCTGGTCCTCGAGCAGGCCCAGGCCCACGTCGTCGCCATCGCTCGCGGCGAGGTTGAATACGAGCCCGAGCCGGAGGAAGAGGAAACCGTGACGGCGTCGGACGAAGGCGCCAGCGGCGAGACCGAGTCAGTGCCCGAGCCCGAGGCCGAGTCAGTGCCCGAGCCCGAGGTCGAGCCACCCGCAGCACCCGAGCCCGAGGTGGGTGCAGAGCCCGAGCCCGAGCCCGAGACAGGAACCGAGGAAGTGGCCTGACGGCGACCGGCTACTTGTTACTTGCCTTACAGAGCAGACGGCGCGTCTGTGGTATACTGTAGCCTTGAAGTATAAAATAGGAGGCAAACAGAATGCACGAATCATCAGTTCCATATAGCGGCCTGATTCCGATGGTCATCGAGACCACCGGTCGCGGCGAGCGTGCGTACGATATCTATTCTCTGCTTCTCAAGGAGCGGATCGTCTTTCTCGGCACGCCCATCAACGACCAGGTCTCCAACCTCATCGTCGCCCAGCTTCTCTTTCTCGACAGAGAGAACCCCGAGCGCGAGATTCAGCTCTATATTAACTCGCCGGGTGGTGAGATCTATCCCGGTCTGGCGGTCTATGATACCATGCAGATGGTCAGGGCGCCCGTGTCCACCATCGCCGTCGGCTGGACCGCCAGCCTCGGCACGGTGCTGCTGGCGGCCGGCAACAAGGGGCGGCGCTACGCACTCCCCCACGCCACCATCCACATGCACCCTGCCGGCGGTGGCGCGCGCGGGTATGCGCCCGACGTCGAGATCCAGTACAAAGAGCTCAAGCGTATGCAGGACATGCTGCACAAGATCCTGGCGCAGCACACCGGGCAGACCGTGGAAAAGATCGCCGACGACTTTGACCGCGACTATTTCATGTCGGCCGACAGGGCCGTGGAATATGGCCTCATCGACGAGGTGCTCGGCTCGCCCGAGGACCTGACGGAAAAGCTGATCGAAGGCCAGGAAGAAGCGGGGAAGTAGGTGGACATGGGCCGACGGCAAGGACCGGACACTCAGACCTGTTCATTCTGCCAGCGTCGCCACGGTGAAGTGGAGCGGCTGATCGCCGGTCCCGATCACGTCTATATCTGCGACGAGTGCGTCTCGCTCTGCGTCGAGATCCTCGAAGAGGAAAAGCAGCGCGAGCAGCACGACGAGGCGGCAGCCGGCCTGACCGATCTTCCCACGCCGCAAGAGATTTTTCGGCGGCTGGACGAATATGTCATCGGGCAGGACCGCGCCAAGAAGGTACTCTCGGTGGCGGTCTATAACCACTACAAGCGCATCAAGGCCGGCAAGTCGCTCGACGACGTCGAGCTGCAAAAGAGCAACATCCTGCTCATCGGCCCCACCGGCTGTGGCAAAACGCTGCTGGCCCAGACCCTGGCGCGCATCCTCGACGTCCCCTTTTCCATCGCCGACGCCACCGCGCTGACCGAGGCCGGCTATGTGGGTGAGGACGTCGAGACGATCCTGCTCGGCCTCCTGCAGGCCGCCGACTTTGACATCGAGCGCGCTTCCAAGGGCATCATCTACATCGACGAGATCGACAAGACCGGCCGCAAGTCGGGCGACAATCCGAGCATCACGCGCGACGTATCGGGCGAGGGCGTGCAGCAGG
>DATHUZ010000658.1:0-3950 GCA_035461725.1 Anaerolineae bacterium | reverse complement strand
CGGTTCTAACAAAACGCTAACAATCATCTAATTCCATTCTAACAGAAAAGGTGTATTGTATAGCTGGGCGCGGGCAGAGTGCGCCGATGCGGCGTGCGCCGGCGTGCGGGCAGCCGCTCCTTACGTGAACACACAAAACGAACTTATTCAGCAGGGAGGAACAAAAACATGGCCAAGGTTATCGGTATCGATCTCGGAACCACCAACAGCGTCGTCGCCGTCATGGAAGGCGGCGAGCCGACCGTCATCTCGACCGCGGAGGGCGGGCGCCTCGCTCCGTCGGTGGTTGCGTTCAACAAGAACAAGGAACGCCTCGTCGGCCAGACGGCACGCCGCCAGGCAATCGTCAACCCCGACAATACGGTTTTTTCAATCAAGCGCCTGATGGGCCGCCGCTACGACGACCCGATGGTGCAAAAGGCGGAGGACATTCTCCCCTACCGCATCGTCGAGGGCTCGGGTGGCGATGCGCGCGTCTATATCCCGGTGATGGATCGAGATTACTCGCCGCAAGAGATTTCGGCCATGATCCTGCGCAAGCTGGCCGACGACGCGGAGGCCTATCTGGGCGAGAAGGTGACCCAGGCCGTCATCACCGTGCCCGCCTATTTCAACGACAGCCAGCGCCAGGCGACCAAGGTCGCGGGCCGCATCGCCGGCCTCGAGGTGCAGCGCATCATCAACGAGCCGACCGCCGCGTCGCTGGCCTACGGCCTCGACCGCGAGCAGGCCGAGACGATCCTCGTTTTTGACCTGGGCGGCGGCACGTTCGACGTGTCGATCCTCGACGTTGGCGAGGGCGTCGTCGAGGTCCAGTCCACCTCGGGCGACACCTTCCTCGGTGGCGACGACTGGGACCAGCGCATCGTCGACTGGGTAGCCGACGAGTTCCGCAAGGACCAGGGCATCGATCTGCGCACCGACCGCCAGGCGCTCCAGCGCCTGAACGAGGCGGCGGAAAAGGCCAAGATCGAGCTGTCGACCGTGCTCGAGACCGAGATCAACCTGCCCTTCGTCACCGCCGACGCCACCGGTCCCAAGCACCTCCAGATGCGACTGACCCGCTCCAAATTCGAGCAGCTCACCGAGGACCTGGTGCAGCGGCTGCGCAGCCCGTTCGAGCAGGCGTTGAACGACGCCGGCCTGAAGGCCAACCAGATCGACGAGGTGGTGCTCGTCGGCGGTGCCACGCGCATGCCGATGGTGCAGGACCTGGTGCGCAAGCTGTCGGGTGGCAAGGAGCCGCACAAGGGCGTCAACCCGGATGAGGTGGTGGCGGTCGGCGCTGCCATCCAGGCCGGCGTTCTGACCGGCGAGGTGCAGGACGTGCTGTTGCTCGACGTCACGCCGTTGACGCTCGGCGTCGAGACCCTGGGTGGCGTCATGACGCCGCTGATCGAGCGCAACACCACCATCCCGGTGCGCAAGAGCGAGGTGTTCTCCACTGCCGAAGATGGACAGACGGCGGTGACGATCCACGTCCTGCAGGGCGAGCGCACCATGGCTGCCGACAATATCACGCTTGGGCGCTTTAACCTGGAGGGCATCCCGCCCGCACCGCGCGGTGTGCCCCAGGTCGAGGTCACCTTCGACATCGACGCCAACGGCATTCTGAACGTCGCCGCGCAGGACCGCGCCACCGGTAAGGAGCAAAAGATCACCATTACCGCGACCACCAACCTCAGCTCCGACGAGGTGGAGAACCTGGTGCGCGAGGGTCGCCGCCACGAGGCGGAGGACAAGCGCCGCCGCGAGCTGATCCAGGCGCGCAACACGGCCGACCAGCTCATCTACCAGACCGAAAAGACGCTGCGCGACCTGGGCGACCAGGTGTCCGGCGATGACCGGCAGCGCATCGAGCAGACCATGGAGGAGCTGCGGCGGACGAAGGATGGCGACGATGCGGCGCGCATCAACCAGCTCATCGAGCAGCTTCAGCAGGCCAGCTATGCCATCGGCCAGCAGATGTACGCCCAGCAGCAGGCCGCCGCGGGCGGGCCCCCGCCTGGCGCAGGCCCCCAGCCTGGACCCGGCGGGCCACAGCGCCCGGGCGATGACGACGTCGTCGACGCCGAGTTCCGCGAAGTATAACGAACGACCGGTGGACCCGGCATACTCCCGGGTCCACCGGAACGACGTCTGTCATTGACGTCGCCAGGTCGCCGGTTGCCTGCAGCCAGCCCGGTTTCCATTGGAGCCTGATTCATGGACTATAAGGACTATTACGAAACCCTCGGCGTGAGCCGTGACGCTTCGGAAAAAGAGATCAAGAGCGCGTTCCGCAAGCTTGCGCGCAAGTATCACCCTGACGTCAACCCGGGTGATACGCAGGCCGAGGAGCGCTTCAAAGAGATCAACGAGGCGTACGAGGTGCTGTCCGATCCGGAAAAGCGGGAAAAGTACAACCGTCTCGGCTCCGATTGGCGGCGCTGGCAGCAGGCGGGCCAGCCGGGCGACTTTGACTGGGGACGTTATGCCACCGGCGCCCCGGGCGGCGTCAACGTGCGCTATGGCACCCCCGAGGACTTTGAAGACATCTTTGGCGGCGGCGGCGCCTTCTCTGACTTTTTCAGCCAGATCTTTGGCGGCGGCGGGCCGGGCGGGGTGGGTGGCCGGCCCGGCGGATTCCAGTACCAGGTCCGGCCGCAGCGTGGCAGGGACTATGAGCAGGCCGTCGACATCAGCCTGCAGGAAGCGTTCACCGGCACCACGCGCATTCTGCAGCGCGACGGCCAGCGCCTGGAGGTTCAGATCCCTGCGGGCGCCCGCACCGGCACCCGCGTGCGCATGGCCGGCGAGGGCGCGCCGGGCGCCGCCGGTGGCCAATCAGGAGACCTCTACCTCCGCGTCAACGTGGTGGACGATCCCCGCTTCGAGCGCCGCGGCGATGACCTCTATACCACCGTGACCACCGACCTCTACACCATGGTGCTCGGCGGCGAGATCCGGGTGCCGACGCTCACGGGCCAGGTCGCGCTCACCATTCCGTCCGGCACCCAAAATGGACGCACCTTCCGCCTGGCAGGCCAGGGCATGCCCGAACTCCGCCAGCCCGATCGCCGCGGCGATCTCTTTGCCAGTGTCGAAGTGCGACTGCCCACCGACCTGACGCCGCGCCAGCGCGAGCTGTTCGATCAGTTGAGGCAGGAGGGCTAGCCGGCGATGACACCAGAACGCCAGCAAGGTACGTACATCTCGATCAGGACGGCGGTCCGGCGCTCAGGCCTGTCCGAAGAGATTGTGCACGAGTGCGTGATGCGTCAGATCGTCGCCGACCCCCTCACCGACGACGACCTCCGCGAGCTGCGCCGCGTCCGCCGCCTGCAAGAGCTGGGCGTCAACCTGCAGGGCATCGAAGTCATCATGCACATGCGACAGCAGATCCAGGCCCTGCGTGCCGAGATGGACCGCATGCAGCACCTGTTCGGTTCGCCCACGTTTGGATCCCCCTCGTGGGAAGAGATCGACGCCGAATGGCGCAGGCTGCCCCCGGGCAGAGAAGAATATGGGAGTGAGAGGTAGCATGTTCCGCAAAATCCTGTTTGCCCACGATGGCTCATCCGCCGCCGACCGCGCCCTGCTCTACCTGGAGCACCTGGGCCGTGAAGCGGAGGCCGAGATCGTCGTCGTACACGCTTATGAAGTACCGCACCGCTATGCCACCACCGACGTCTACGAGGAGCTGCGCGAAACCATCGAAAGAGCGGCCTGGGCCATCGTCGATGACGCCGTGGCCGAGCTGCACACCGCCGACGTCCTGGCCCGCGGCGTCGTGCGCGAGGGGTCGGCGGCCCGCGTCATTCTCGAGGTGGCCGATCTGGAGAACGCCTCGCTCATCGTCCTCGGTACCCGCGGCCCATCGAGCACGGCCGAGCTCCTCCTCGGCAGCGTCAGCACCGAGGTACTCCGCCTGGCCAGGTGCCCGGTGATGGCCGTCCCGTGAGCCGCTA
>DATHUZ010000657.1:0-2115 GCA_035461725.1 Anaerolineae bacterium | reverse complement strand
CCGCTCCTCTTTGCCCCACTGATGGCCCTGATCTACACCCGGCTCGGGATCGAGGCCTTCCTGCTCTTTGCGCTCATCCTCGTCACTGCCTCGCTCATCACCCGCCACCTGGCCTTTACCAGCCGGCGGCTGGCGCGCCGGGTCAAAGAGCTGGACAGCCTGCGGGCCGTGGGCCAGGCGCTCAGCGCCAGCCTCGACACCCGCACCACGCTGGCGGCGATCTATGACCAGGTGGTCAAGCTGATGCCGGCGCACAGCTTTTACGTGGCGCTCTACGAGGCCGAGACCGACGAGGTGTCGTTCCCGCTCGCGATCGAGGATGGCGCGCCGGTGGAGTGGCGGCCGCGGCGCGCCGGCAACGGCCTCACCGAGCACGTGCTGCGCACCCGGGCGCCGCTCTTGATCCGCGAGAACGTCGACACAGCCGTGCAGGCGTTGGGGCTCGACTCGATCGGCGAGCCATCCCTCTGCTGGCTGGGTGTTCCGCTCCTCGCCGGGCCCGATCCGCTCGGCGTGATCGCGATCCAATCGCACGCCAGCGCCGAAACGTACGACGCCTCTCACCAGGAGATCCTGGTCACCATCGCCGCCCAGGCGGCGGTGGCCATCGAGAACGCCCGCCTCTACGGCCGCACCGACGAGGCGCTCGCCCGCCGTGTCCAGGAGCTCGGCTCTATCCTGCGCACCACCCGCGACGGGATCCTGCTCCTCGACCTCGATTTTGGAGTCGTGGCCGCCAACCCGGCGCTGGCCGGCCTGCTCGGCGTGGCCCAGGCCGAGCTGCCGGGCAAGGCGCTGCTCGACCCCTGGCCGGGCCAGGCTGGGTCGCTCGCCGGCCTCATCGGCTATACCGCCGCCGGCCTCGCCGCCGACTGTGCCAACCTGGCGCAGGGACACGATACGGCCTGCAAGCAGACGGTTGCCCTCACCGGACCCGGCGAGCGGCACGTCGAGCGCACGCTGACCCCTGTGCACGACCGGGAGGGCGCCGTCTCGGGCTGGCTCGTCACGCTGCGCGACGTCACCGAAGAGATCGAGCACGCCCAGCTACAGGAAGACATGATGCGCATGCTCGTCCACGACCTGCGCTCGCCGCTGACCGTGATCAAGGGCAGCCTCGACCTGATGGGACTGGTGCACGCCGGGGGCGACAATGAGAAATTTCAGATGCTGCTCGACATGGCCCGGCGCAACGACGACCAGCTCCTGCGCATGGTGGGCGACCTGCTCGACATCAGCCGGCTGGAAGATGGACAGCAGCCGGTGCGCCCCGAAGCACTCGACGTGAGGGTGCTCCTCGAAGAGACCGTGGCCGGCTTTGGACCGTTATTTGCGTCGGCACAGCTCGACGTCGAGACCGCCGTTGAGCCCGACCTGCCCACGCTCCACGCCGACCGGCACCTGGTCGAGCGCGTGTTGGGCAACCTGCTGAACAACGCCATCAAATTCACGCCCGACGGCGGCGCGATCCACGTCTGGGCGCGCCCCGACCTCGATCAGGGGGCCGGCGGCATCCTGATCGGAGTCACCGACAGCGGCCCGGGCATTCCCGCCGAGGAACAGGCGCGCCTCTTTCAAAAGTTCCACCGCGTCGACACGGTGCAGGGGCGCTGGACGGGGACCGGGCTGGGGCTCTCGTTCTGCAAGCTGGCGGTCGAGGCGCACGGCGGGCGGATCTGGGTGGAGAGCGAGGTGGGGCAGGGCAGCACCTTTGTCGTGGCACTGCCTTCCGCAACCGGGTAGGGCAGGCCGTGGGGCATGCAGTCCCGATGCTGATGGAGGCGTTTTTCAGGCTCAACCACCAGGTGACGGGTGCCTGGCGGCGGTGATACGGTGTGAGTGGATCAGCTCTTCTACTCTTTCACGCACACCCAGCGGCCGGCCGGGGGGGGGCACCCATACGTGGTCGAAGGATAGAAAGACGCGGTCCAGGCGCCCAGGCACCGCGTTGTTCGAGGTGGAGTCGATCGAGTGCGAGCTGGAGCGCTGCGGCCGGTTTACGTGCAAGCGGGGGAAGTGAGCTGGCGCCGCCACCTCCTGCCTTCAATAACTACGTGGCGGGCGAGAGTTCGTATTCGGAAAGATTCAACACAAGTCTACACTCCGTCCATTCGC
>DATHUZ010000656.1:0-2138 GCA_035461725.1 Anaerolineae bacterium | reverse complement strand
CGCCCCATTCGCGCGCGCCGTTGACCACCGTCTGCAGGGCAAAGACGGTTTTACCGCTGCCCGGCCCGCCGACCACCAGGGTGGTGCTGTGGCGTGGCAGCCCACCGCGCGTGATCGTGTCAAAGCCCTCGATGCCTGTTGGCATCTTGGGTGGTCCCTCGTTCCGCTCTCTGAGTCTCTCTTCCATGCTTTTTATCCTCCCGAGATGGATGAATCGGCGGCTCGGTTGATTGCGCACACAAAAAAGGTGGCGCGCCGGCAACGGCTCTTCTCCGCCACTGCGTCGTGGAGGGCCTCCACACGTGATGGGTGGTGGCGCCTGCCCAGTATACCACAGGACGGGGGTTTGTACAACGTGGCACCGGTGGTATAATATGGCTGTTATCGAGTCGTGCACACAACCCGAGTTTGGAGGAGAGGATGATCGCCGACTGGTTCACCAGTCTCAGTCCCGTCGTCCAGGCGTTGATAGGCACCCTCTTTACCTGGTTCCTCACCGCGCTTGGGGCCGGCCTCGTCTTTTTCTTTCGCACCATCGAGCGCAAGGTGCTGGACGGCATGCTCGGCTTTGCGGCCGGGGTGATGATCGCCGCCAGCTTCTGGTCGCTGCTGGCACCGGCGATCGAGATGGCCGAGGAGATTGGCGGGCTGCCGTCGTGGGTGCCTGCCACCGCGGGTTTCCTGCTGGGCGGTGGGTTTCTCTATCTCGTCGATGCCATCCTGCCCCACATCCACGGCAGCCTCGCCACCGGAGAGACGGAGGGCATCCCCACCACCTGGCGCCGCGTCGTGCTGCTGGTGATGGCCATCACGCTGCACAACATTCCCGAGGGGTTGGCCGTGGGCGTAGCATTTGGCGCGGCGGCGGCCGGCTTCCCGGCGGCCAGTGTCGCCGGCGCGATTGCGCTCGCCGCGGGCATCGGCATCCAGAACTTTCCAGAGGGGGCGGCGGTGTCGGTGCCCCTGCGCCGCGAGGGGATCTCGCGCTCTCGGGCCTTCTGGTACGGCCAGCTCTCCGGCATGGTCGAGCCGGTGGCAGGCGTCCTCGGCGCCGCGCTTGTGCTCGCCATGCGCCCGATCCTGCCCTACGCCCTCGCCTTTGCTGCCGGCGCGATGATTTACGTCGTGGTCGAAGAGCTGATCCCCGAGGCGCAGCGCGAATCCCTGAGCGACGTCGCCACCGTCGGCGCCATGCTTGGGTTTTCGGTGATGATGACGCTCGACGTGGCGCTGGGATAACGTGATGCGTGATTGGTGATGCGTGATGCGTGATGGGTGATGCGTGATGCGTGAATCTCACGCATCATGCATCACGCACTATGTATCGCTTGGGGAAGGATGTGGATGGACATCGTTCGCATTCAGACAGGGCCGACAAACTGTTACTTGATACGGGGTGTGGGCGGGGTGGTCGTGGTGGACCCTGGGCCGCCGGGGGGGAGCAGGCACGTGATCGCCCGCATCGACGCGGCGGGCGTGGCGCCGGCGGACGTGACGCTCATTTTCGTGACACACGGCCACCTCGACCACTATGGCGCCGCCGCGGATTTGCATGCCTGGTGCGGCGCTCCCGTGGCAGCCCATCCCGCTGCGCCGGCTTTTAGCCGCGACAGGCGCAATGCGATTCCGCCGGCCGGCACGCTGCGCGGCAGTCTGGTGCGCTGGATCTATCTCCTCCTCGCCCCATTTGCCCACTTTCAGCCGCTCCACGCCGACCTCGCGCTCGACGACGACGACGACCTGTCGCCCTACGGGGTCGACGCGCGCACGGTGTTGCTGCCGGGACACTCGCCCGAGCACCTGGGTGTACTCACGGGTGAGCGCGACCTGTTGGCCGGCGATCTATTCGTCAACTATACCGTGCCGAGCCAGCCGCTCTACCTCGTCGACCGCGCCGCGTGGGAGGAGAGCTGTGAGCGCGTCCGCGCGCTGGCGCCCAGGCGCGTGCTCGTCGGACATGGCGAGCCATTCGACGGCGGGGCGCTCGACAAGATCTATCCCGCCCGGTACCAATTTCGATGGTGGGTACGTTAGCTCAACCAACCAACTCTTTCACGGAGACACATATGCCCGAAGGACTGAGAATCCTCCTTTCCACCTTTGCCCTGCTCTTTATCGCCGAGCTGGGCGACAAAACC
>DATHUZ010000655.1:0-9126 GCA_035461725.1 Anaerolineae bacterium | reverse complement strand
CCTCCCACACCATCCGCGCCGGCATGCCCGCCTCCGTCGCCTGGATCGAGGACCTCGTCGCCAATCCCTCTCAGATCGACGAGTGGCTGGAGCAAGAGCGCGCCGGGATCAAAGAGACCGCTGATCCCTCACAGCGCACCGCTCTCGAGCGCTCCATTCGCCGCCTCGAGCGCCTGCGCGACCGCCTGCCCACCCTCTCCATCCGCTACCCCGACCTCACCTTCGACGGCACCCTTGTCCTTCACGGCACCGCGCGCGTCGCCGAGCTGCACGTCACCGCCAACGGCCACACCCTCAGCGACATCTACCTCCACCTCCCGGGCGACCGCCTGCTCTTCATGGGCGATCTCGGCTTCTTTGCCTCCCAGCCCTTCATGGTCTTTTGCGACCCCGGCGGCTGGCACCGCCACCTAGACCACCTCGCTCGGCTTGACGTCGACACCTACATCCCCGGCCACGGCCCCCTCGGCACCCGCGACGACATCGCCCTTCAGCGCCGCTACCTCGACGTCGTCCAGGACGTGGTCACCTCCGCCGTGCGCGAACGCGTGCCCGTCGACGACGTCCTGGCCCACACCCTTCCCCCGCCCTTCGACGCATGGCAGGCTGACGGCCTCGCGCGCTGGCAGGCCAACGTCCGCGCCCTCTACGACCGGAGCCAACAATCATGACACCTTCATCCCGCCTCCTGCCCCTGGTTCTCCTCGCCGCCCTCCTCGTCCCCCTCCCCGCTACTGCCGCCACTCCCCACCCCCACTTCCCCGACGCCTCCCCCCCTTGCTGCTTCGGGTGCCCCTCGGGCGTTGCTGCTCGCTGCTCGCACCTTGCTGCTTGCTGCTTGGATCTTGCTGCTTGCTGCTCTCCCCCTGACGTCGCCTCCTACACCATCGACGTCACCCTCGACGCCGAGGCCAAGACGCTCACCGGTCACCAGGTCATCACCTACGTCAACACCACCGACCGCCCCATCCCCGACCTCGTCTTTCACCTCTACCTCAACGCCTTTTCCAGCCGCGACACCCTCTTTATGCGCGAGGGTGGCCCCATGCACCGTGGCAACCCGTGGGACCCCGCACAGGCCGGCTGGATCGAGGTCACAGCCCTTCGTTTGGCCGGCGGCTCTCTCCTCGACCTGGTCGAGATCAAAGATGGCACCCTCGCCCGTGCCGAGCTTCCCACACCGATCCCGCCCGGCGAGTCCGCCTCTTTTGAGGTCGACTTTGACGCTCAGCTCCCCCGCGTCTTTGCCCGCACCGGCTACGTCGGCGACTTTTTCATGGTCGGCCAGTGGTTTCCCAAGCTCGGCGTCTGGGAAGGCGACGGCTGGAATGCCTACCCCTTTCACGCCAACGCCGAGTTCTATGCCGACTTTGGCACCTACGACGTCACGATCACCCTGCCCGACCACTTTGTCACAGCCGCTACCGGCCTCCCCGTCTCCCCCGCGGCCCACGAGGACGGCACCCAGACCATCCGCTACCGCGCCGAGGGCGTCATCGACTTTGCCTGGACCGCTTCGCCCGATTTCCAGGCCGCCACACGCACCGTCGACGGCGTCGAGCTGGTCTACCTCTACCTGCCCGAGCACGCCTGGTCCGTCGACCGCGCCCTCGACGCCGCCGAGGCCTCCCTTGTCCACTTTGGCCAGTGGTACGGCCCCTATCCCTACCCCCGCCTCACCGTCGTCGACGTCCCCGATGACGGCGAGGGCGCCGGTGGCATGGAGTACCCGATGCTCGTCACCGCCGGCACCATGAGCATCACCGGCCTGCCTGTCGGAGAAAGCCAGGCCGACCGGTCACTCGAGGTCGTCGTCATCCACGAGGTCGGGCACCAGTGGTGGCAAAGCACCGTCGCCTTCAACGAGGCCGAGGAGCCGTGGCTCGACGAGGGCTTCACCGAATACTCGGCCGTGCGCCTCATCGGCCAGCTTCACGGCGAGGATACCTCCGCGCTCGACACGCCGTTCGTCGACCTCGGCCTGCTCGACGCGCGCCGCATGGAGTACCTGCTCAGCCCCGGCGTGCCCATGTACGGCCCCGCCTGGGAGTTCGATGGCCTGGAATACGTCACCGCCGCCTACTCCAAGCCCGCCATCGCGCTTCTCACCCTGGAGGGCGTCCTTGGCAGCGACGTCATGCTCGACGTCATGAGCACCTTCTACCGGCGCTATCAATTCGCCCACCCCACCACCGAGGACTTTCGCGCCGTCGCCGAAGAGGTGTCGGGCCAGGACCTCTCCTGGTTCTTTGCGGACCTCGTCTACGGCGACGCCATCGTCAACTATACGGTCGGCGATCTGGACGCATCCTCCGTCACCGTTGTTCGCCAGGGCGGTCTGCCCGTCCCCACCGAGGTCCTCATCACCTTTGCCGACGGCACCACCATCCTCGAGCCGTGGGACGCCGTCCAGCCCGAGGTCACCTTCACCTATCCCGACCGCGCGCCCATCCTCAGTGCCGAGGTCGATCCCGACCGCGACGTCGTCGTCGACCTCAACTGGGCCGACAACGGCCTCTCCCGCGATCTCTACACCTCATCCTGGCTCGCCCTCGTCACCCGCCTCGTCTACTACCTGCAAGAAGCCCTTCTCATCTTCGGAGGTCTCTAGCCATGCCCGACGACGCCTCTTTCATATCACGCCCCTCCCCCCCGCTCGCGGCGGATCACAATCCGCCGTCCCCCTCTCCCCCGCTCGCGCCCGATCACGCCCGAGAGAACTCGGGACATCCGCCACGCTCCTCCACCCCTGAAACCAACCCCACTCCACCCCGCCCTCCGCAATCCGGCTGGCACGCCTTTCGCACCGGCGCCTCCCTCACCGCCCGCTATCCCCAGCTCCTCCTCCTCTCCTGGGCCGTCAACCTTCTCGCCGCCCTCCTCCTCGCCGCCCTCCCGGCCATCACCCTCGCCACCGGCCCCGGCAACCGCCCCGTCATGCGTGACATGGCCGACGGCCTCGACACCTGGCTCTGGATCGAAACCCTCATGTCGCCGCAGGCTGCCATGCAGCTCTCTGGCACTGCCCCCGACGCCGGCCTCTCCATCGGCCTCGGCACCGTCTTTCTCTGGACGCTGCTCGCCGCCCTCATCCTGCCCGTTCTTGCCTGGCTCGCCGGCGCCTTCCTCCAGGGCGGCATCCTCACCGCCTATCGTGACGCCCCCCTCCCCTTCCGCTGGCGCCGCTTCCTGTGGGGCAGCTGGCACTGGTGGGCCCCCTTTCTCCTCCTCGGCGCGCTCCAGGGCTTTGCTGCCCTCCTCTTCCTGCTGCCGCTCGTCGCCGGCGCCCTATTTGCCTTCGCTGCGGGCACGGCCGCCCTTGGCTGGATCCTGCTCGCCCTCGCCGCCGCCGTCAACCTGCTCGGCCTGGCCCTCTTTGAATGGACGCGTATTCTCGCCGTCGCCGGCGACACCCGCGACGTCTTTCGTGCCCTTGGCCGTGCTGCCCGCCTCCTGGTTCGCCGCCCCCGGCCCATCCTCCTCCTCTACTTCCTCACCCTCGCCGCCGCGGCCCTGTTACACGCCGTCTACCGCCTCGGTCTCCTTCCCATCCTCCCCCTCGACGCCTGGCTCCTCGTCCTCCTCGTCGCCCAGACCTTCCTCGCCGCCCGCATCTTCCTCCGCCTCCTTCGCCTGGCCGGTCTCTCCACCCTGACCGCGGCTCCCAACCCGCGCTCAGCCGAGTCTCCCTTCCAGGAGGCCCCATGACGGATCGCCGCCCCTGCCTTGAACGCCCCCTGGTCGCACGAGGCCTCGTCGCCTACTACGGCTTCATCCAGGCCGCCCACCTCATCGCCCTCCTTCGCGCCGCCATCCTCCTCCTCACCACCGGCCGTCTCACCTTCCCCGCCCCGCCTCCACCCCCCGGCTGGACCGACCAGGCCCGCTACTTCCTCGTCACCCTCGGTCTCCTCGACACCTTCCTCATCCTCCTCTCCTTCGCCTTCGTCGCCGGCTACTTTGCGCGCGCCCGCTGGCACTCGTGGCTCGGCCTCGCTACGCTCAGTGCCTTCGTCGCCTCCGCCTTCGCCTTTGCCGGTGGCACCCTGCCCACCGGCGCCTGGGCCGCCCACCCCCTTGCCTACCTTTCCCTCGTCCTCGCCTTCCTCCCCGTCGTACCTCTCTTTCTCTTCTGCCTGGCAGCCACAGCTCGTGAGCAACACCGCTGACCCTTCCAGATCGTGCCTCCGCCGACTTGACAGACTAGAACATATGTGCTATGCTTCGCGGACCGAACGAGAGAAAGGGGATTCGACATGAGCGACAAGCTGCTTGCTGCTGGAGCATCAGTAGACTGGATCAGCCCGCTTCTTGCCATGCTCGGAAATCTGGTAAACGGTCCGTCCTACACCTTCCTGATCCCGTACGACTGTGGCTGGAGTGGACGCGACGTCATCTCACTGCTTAGGCGAAACGGGATCAAGACCTGGGGTCACATGGTGGTGTCGGACACCTTGATGCTAACAGTTCGCCTGGCCCAGGCTGGATGGGCGCAATATCTACTGGACCGCGCTGCAATCCCGGTCGAGAACCGCACGACGGCCGCGCCGCAGCCTGCATCTGCCCCCATTCACAGCCCAGGAGGTGGCAGAGAAACCGAGAACCGGTTCGTCACCACCGCGAAAAAGCTCTGGGATCTCGAGTTGTTCTGATCCGCGCGCCGCAGCCAATCCGCGTGGCACAGCGGGACTGCGTGCTTACAGAACCTGAGCGACGACGAACCCGATGCACGCGACCAGCGCGATCAAGAGGAGCGCCCACATCAGAACCGCCAGTCTGGCCTGCCCCGACATCTTCACGGTCTGCCGTGGAGTCTGCCCCACCTGCGTGGGGATCGGCTGTTTCACGTCGGCCACCTTCGCGCGCCTTTGTGCGAGCTGCATCTGTTGTAGGATGTACCCGGCTCCTCCAAAGAGCAGCGCGCCCGCGAGAAAGCCAAAGCAAAAAGACTCTTGGTCCATTCCTTACCCTTCGTCTGGTCTTGGCTTTGAATCCTGCGCTCGAACGTCTTTGCTGAAAGCCGCGTCATTATATCCCATCTCTGCTCCGCTAGCAAATCCGCCCCGCGATCGCCGACTCCTGTGAAAAGCCGTCCCGCCTCCTGTCCAACATCTCTGCATCGTTGCCCCTAGACAAACGCCCCACCCGTGTGATATAATCAACTTTACGACAATACAGGCACGCGCCCGCCACTTTGGCTTGCCCGTGCCCAGGAGAAACTGAATGCTTAGGGCAATGCCCCAAGATCCATCGCATCACGCGGGCGCCAGGCAGATCGTCGAGCATGCTCTTGACCTGAAACCTGGCCAACAGCTTCTCATCCTTCTCGACGAGACCACAGTCGAGCCGGCCACAGCCATTGCCGAGGCCGCCGAGTCGCTCGGCGTCTCCACCACGGCCATCCTCGTGCCGATCGCCGTTCAACGCCGCATCCCGCGTGAAACCGACCTCAGCTTCCCGGCCCAGCGAGTCGCCCGCGAGGCACGCGCCATTCTGACCTGTGTCAACGCCATGCCCGACTGTCTCGCCTTCCGCCAGCGTATTCTCGAGACACACTGGACCGCTCATACCAAGATTGGACACATGCCCGGCGCCACCCTCGACGCCCTCGCCCTCGCCGACGTTGACGTGGCGCAGCTCGTCGACGACTGCGCCTTTGTCGAAATCGTCCTTGCTCGCGGCACCACCGTCGAGCTCACCAGCTACACTGCCGCCGGCGTGCCCCATGTCCTCACTGCCGACATCGGCGGCTGGGAGCGTCTGCCCGTTGCCAGCGATGGTCTCATCGCCGACGGCGTGTGGGGCAACGTCCCCTCCGGCGAGACCTACATCGCCCCGATCGAGGGCACTGCCGGCGGGAGCTTTGTCGTCAATGGCTCGCTCCCCGGTCACGTCGTCGCACCGGGCGACGAAATCGTCCTCCACTTCAAGTGGGGCCGGCTGGCGCGCATCGAGCCCGAGAACAGCTCTGCCGCCGCCTGGCTGCGCGATACCCAGATCTCGCGCGCACAGGCTGCCGGTGATCTCAATTGGTCCAACCTGGCCGAGATTGGCATCGGCCTCAATCCCGCCGCCCGGCAGCTCACCGGCAACATGCTCGTCGACGAAAAGGCTGCTGGCACCGCGCACATCGCCCTTGGCAGCAACACCTTCATGGGCGGCACCGTCAAGGCCGCCATCCATTGCGACGCGGTCACCCGCGCGCCCACCATCCGCGTCGATGACAAGCTTGTCGTCGACCGTGGCCGCCTTGTCCGCGACGAGGCCGCCTGGCTCGAGCATTTTGGTCAGGTCTCGCTCGAATCGAGCCCCATGCGCACCGCGTCGCGCATCGCGCGCTCTGGCGTGCAGGCTCACCATACGCGCGACAGCCGTTTGCAGCGCGTGCTTCGCTCCGAGCCGGGCCGCGTATCCGCCTGCTCTGTCGGCAATGCCGCCACCGCCGGCCTGGCCGATCGGCTCTATCGCCACCTGCCCGACAGTGGAGACCCCGTGCCCCTGCCCGACCTGGCCAGGCAGGCCGGCATCGACACCGGCGTCGCACGCAAAGTGCTCCACGTCATGTGGGAGTACGATCTCGTCAAGAGCCTGCCCTGACGAGAAGGCAGGTCTTGCTCCGACTCGGGGCAAGCGCCTGTCTTGAAGAAGCCAGGGGTCCTGCCGTGAGTGAAACGAAAGGGACATGATGGGACACAAAGATTGGCCGCCACTGTTGCGCCTGCTCGGCGAAGAGTTGGGCTACACCGTCCATGCCTCGGGGCGTACCCTCGGCTACGATCTCTTCAACGTCGACCTCTCCTCGTGGAAGCTGCGCCTGTCCGACACCACACCTGTCATCTGGGTCAGGCGTTCCGACCTCGAAGCCACCACGCCCCAGCACCTCTTTGAGAGTCTCACCGACGTGCTGCGCGAGCGAAGCCTGACCCGTCAGATCGTCATCGTCCTGCTCGACGGCGACAGCACCACCCTACTCAAGCTCGCCACCAACCCCATCTACAGCCTCGTCATCCTCGGCTCCGACGACCAGGCGCGCGTCGTCGATTCGCGCCGCCCCAGCGGCGAGCTCCTCGACCTCATCGCCGCCCAGGTCTCCATCTCGAGCCTCGCTCCCTACGAGACGCGTGCGCCCGTCACCGGCAGCCGCTTCTTTGGGCGCGAGTACGAGATCTCGCGGGTCATCGGCAATCCCGACACCAACCATGCCCTGCTCGGCATCCGGCGCATCGGCAAAACCTCGCTTCTGCGCGAGGTCGAGCGGTTACTCAAAGAGGGCCACGACCCTGCCCAGGTGATCTATCTCGAATGCAGCGACCTGCTTGGCACCGAGGACTATGTTCGGGAGGTTGTGCGCAAGCTCAACCCGCGCGAGCTGCCGCGCTTGCACATGCAAAAGTACGTCTTCTTCTTCCCCGACTTTCTCGAGCGCATGGCCCGCGCCAACAAAACCAAGCTCGTCTTTCTCCTCGACGAGATCGACAACCTCGTCCTTGCCCAGCGCGGAGATTGGGAGCTCTTCCGCATGTTGCGCGCCTCCGCCAACAAGGGAGCCTGCCAGTACATCCTCGCCGGCTTTCGTGAGGCCATGCGCGAGCAGTACCTGCTCGACTCCCCCTTCTACAACTTTGCCCAGGAGATCCGCCTCAACGAGTTCACGCGCCGCCAGGCTCACGACCTGATCGTCGTCCCCATGGAAAACCTGCGCGTCCGCATCCGCAACAAAGACGATGTCGTCGGCCGCATCTACGAAGAGACCGCCGGCCAGCCGAACCTGATCCAGTACTACTGCATGATCCTCCTGCGCCGCCTCGACCGTACCGGCGAGCGCGAGATCAGCCCTGAAAGCCTGATCGACGTCTATTCCGATGAAGGGTTCAAGAGCCACCTGCTCACCTCTTTTATGCAGAACACAGAGAACCGCGAAAAGGCCCTCATCTACGCCGTGCTCATGGCCTCCGACGGACCGCAGGCGCGTGGGTTCTCCCATTCCTTCATCGACGCCGCCCTGCGCAAGCGGGGCATCGTCTTGCCCCAGGGCGACATCGACGAGGCGTGCAGCGTCCTCACCCTCGCCGGCGTCGTTTACCGTCGCGGCAAGGAATACTTTTTCGCGTCCCCCGTTTTCACCAAGGTACTGCAGGGCACCTACGACCTCGAGTACCTTCTGCGCAAAGCCAAGGAGGAGGGGGTATGAACGCGCCCGACTTTCGGGCCGAGCTCGCCGGCGCCACGTCCGAGGCACCCACACTTGCCCGCTACTACCAGGCAGCCCTCGACCAGATCGTCGAAGCGCTGCGTGACGGCACCTACTCTGCCGTGCTCGGCCCGCGCCTCTCGGGCAAAACCCACCTGTTGCGCTACGTCGAGCGCAACCTCGCCGCGTCCTTCGGCTGGCCATGCGTCTATGTCGACCTGCACGCCGTCAAGGCATTCACCCTGCAAGGCTTTTTTGCCGAGCTGGCCGACGTCATCCGCGCCCGCCTGGCCGCACTCACCGGCCGCACACCTCCCACCATCGATCCCGCCGACGCCACCAGCGCCACCTTTCGTGCCTTTCTCACCGACGTCGTCTCCTCCCTCGATCAAGACGTCGTCCTGATCGTCGAGCACCTGGAAGCCCTCCCCACCGACCTGGTGCAGGCCCTGCTCACTTCTCTGCGCGCCGCCTATATGGACCAGCAGACGCTCGATACGCGCATCCTCGTCGTCGTGTCGGGCGCGCTCAGCCTTGCCAGCCTTACCGTCGGCGAGTCATCGCCCTTCCGCGGCATCGCGCGCCGCATCCTCATCGGAGACCTGTCGCGTGCCGACAGCGCCGAGCTGATCGCCGACCAGCTCGCCGCCGCCGGCCTCAGCGCCTCCAAGCGCGCCCGCCGCTCCCTCTTGCGCGCCACCAGCGGCGATCACTACCTCATCCGCCGCATCTGTGACCACTCCATCGAAAAGGCCTCTGCCGCGAGCGCAGACGCCGGTTCTGCGCCCCGCCTCGGCGCCAGGACGGTGAGCCGCGTCGTCCGCGCCTTCTTGCGCGACGAGGTCTACCACTATGCCCCACTTCAGGAAGCGGTCCGGCTCCTCGAAGAGGACCCCGACCTGCTCCACTGCATCCTGCTCCTCGTCGCTCACGGC
>DATHUZ010000654.1:0-1708 GCA_035461725.1 Anaerolineae bacterium | reverse complement strand
CCCACCTTCGCCAAGGCTTCGGAGGGCAGGCACGCAGCGGACTACAAAAACTGAGCGTCCTCGCTCAGTTTTTGAGCGGGTTGTCCCTGATGAACTGGACGATCTCGTTGGCGTCGCCGAAGCAGAGCGCGGAGAACGTGTCGGCTGCGCCGTAGTAGATCGCGAGCCGGCCGGTGGGGGCATCGCACAAGGTTGCGCAGGGAAAGACCACGTTGGGCACGTCGCCGACGCACTCGTAGTACTCGCGCGGGTTGAGCAGGTAGGGGCGCGTGCGGTGGATGACCTTCCAGGGCCGGTCGAGGTCGAGCAGCGCGGCACCAAAGCTGTAGACGAACCCGTTGCACGAGGTCAGCACGCCGTGATAGATCATGAGCCAGCCTGCGGCGGTCTCGATCGGCGTGGGGCCGGCGCCAACCTTGGTGGCTTGCCAGCCGCCAGCGGGGGCCATGACGTGGCGGTGGCGGCCCCAATGGATCAGGTCGGGGCTCTCGCTGTAAAAGATGTCGCCGAACTGGGTGTGGCCCGTGTCGCTGGGGCGGCTGAGCATGGCGTACCTGTCGCCGATGCGCCGTGGAAAGAGCACACCGTTGCGGTTGTAGGGCAGGAAGGCGTTCTCGAGCTGGTAGAAGGTTTCGAAATCGTGGGTGTAGCCGACGCCGATGGTGGGCCCGTGGTAGCCGTTGCACCAGGTGACATAATAACGGTCCTCGAGCCAGCAGACGCGCGGGTCGTAGGCGTAATCGAAGGCGCCGAGCTCGGGGTCGTCGCATTGAAAGTGGATGCGCTGGGGGCGGATCGACCAGTCGATGCCGTCGGGGCTGGTGCCGGCGTGGATCTGCATGCGCCGGGCCGTGTTGTCGCAGCGAAAGACGCCGGCAAAGCCGCCGTCGAAGGGGACGACGGCGCTGTTAAAGATGCTGTTGGTGTTGGGCACCGCGTCGCGGGTGATGATCGGATTGCTGGACGAGCGCCAGACGACCTCACTGCAACCCTGTGGGCGCTCTTGCCACGGGATGTTGGGCAGCTCCTGTGCCGGGTTCAGGTCCATGATGTGTTCCTCTCGCGCATTCTTGACTCAGTAGCTAAGTGCGCCGCACGAAGCGCGCACGATCAGCTTGACCGGCAGAATCATCTTGTGGGGTGGTGCCGCGTCGCCAGGCGGGTTCTCGAGCATGTCGAGGAGCAGGGTGGCGGCCGTCGACCCGAGCTCTTCGATCGGCTGGTGGACGGTGGTGAGGGCGGGCTCGAGAGAGGCGGCGAGGGGGATGTCGTCAAAGCCGACGAGGGCGACGTCGCGGGGCACCTGAAGCCCCGCGTTGCGGATGGCCCGCAGGGCACCACTCGCCGTGCTATCGCTGGCGGCGAAAATGGCGGTCGCCGAGGCGGCCAGGAGCCGGCGCGCGCCCATCTCTCCGCCATCCTCTGTAAAGTCGCCTGGAACAATCAGCGAGTCGTCCATGGGAATGCGATAGGCCTCGATGGCCTGTTTGTAGCCAGACAGACGGTCCTGGGCGCTAATCATGCCGAGTGGGCCCGTCACCGTGCCGATGCGCCGGTGACCGAGGCGGATCAGGTGCTCGACGGCCATGCGCGCGCCGAGGACGTTGTCGATGTCGACATAGTTCACCCGCTCGTCGGGGTGGCGGCCGGCCAGAACCCAGGGCACGTTGTCCTCCAACAACTGTGGAATCAGGGGATCGTCCTCGGG
>DATHUZ010000653.1:0-5819 GCA_035461725.1 Anaerolineae bacterium | reverse complement strand
GGCGGTATCTCCCGAATGGGAGATCAACCGGAATACGCCCATCGAGGCCGTCGACGCGATTCTCAACCTCGAGCCGACGATCGTGCGCGCGGATACCGCTCTAAGTGAGGTGGTGCAGGCAATGCTCACCCAGCCGGGGGTGCACGTGGTGTGCGTGGTGAACGACGACGGGCGGCTGGTGGGTGTACTCGACCTCCATGCCCTGGCCGACGACCTCTTTTTCCACATCATGCCCGAGGAGTTTATGAGCCACGTGACGGACCTGGAAGAGGCGATGCACTTTGCCGAAATGTCAGGGGTGCGCACCGCCGCCGACGCCATGCACGAGCCGGTGTGGGTCAAGCGCGGCGACAAGGTGAAAGACGCCTTCAAGCGGATGCACAAACATGGCCTGCAAGGGCTGCCGGTGGTCGACGACCTCTACCGGGTCACCGGCTATATCAACCTGCTCGAGCTGGCGGCCGTGTGTCTCGTGCAGCAAGCCGACGGCTCGGAGACGGCGCCGTGAATTTGATGTGGCTGGCGGGCGGCATCTTTTTCATCACTTATACCCTGATCGTCACCGAGCGCGTGCATCGCACCGTGTCGGGGCTCTTGGGCGGCGTGGCCATGATCCTCTTTGGGGTGGTTTCCCAGGAAGAGGCGTTTCTGGCCATCGACTGGAACGTCATCTTTTTGCTGGTGGGCATGATGGTCATCGCCAGCGTGATGGCCGAGACCGGGCTCTTTCAATGGATCGCCCTCCAGGCGGTCAAGCTGGGGCGCGGCAGTCCCTTCCGCGTATTGGTCATCCTCTCTGCGGTGATCGCCCTGACTTCGGCCCTGCTCGACAACGTGACCATCGTCGTGTTGGCCGCGCCGGTCGCCCTGTTCGTGGCGACCAGCATCAGGGTGAGCCCGCTGCCCTTTCTCATCTCCGGGGTGCTGGCGTCGAACATCGGCGGCACCGCCACCCTGGTCGGCGACCCGCCCAACATCCTGATCGGCAGCGCGGCGGACATCGATTTTCTGACCTTCACCGCCAACCTTGCCCCCATCAGCATCTTGATCCTCTCTGCCTTTCTTGTGTTATCCTGGTTTCTTTTCCAGAACGATCTCCGGCCCGCCCGGGGCCCGGTGCTCAATATCGCCGCGCTCGATACCGGGACAATGATCACCGACAAGCCGCTGCTGCTCAAGGCCCTGGTCGTCATGAGCGGCGTGGTCGCCGGCTTTCTCACGCATCGTGCTTTTCACCTGGAGCCCGCAACCATCGCCCTGGCCGGTGCCGCCATCCTGCTCCTGTGGGCGCGCCACGATCCACACGTCGCCTTCCAGGATGTCGAGTGGACCACCCTCTTTTTCTTTATCGGGCTCTTTATCACGGTCGAGGCGATCGTCAAGGTAGGCATCATCCGTGCGGTCGCCGAGGCCGCGCTCGCCCTGACCGGCGGCAGCCTGCCCCTGACCTCGATGCTGCTGCTCTGGCTCTCGGCCATCGTCTCGGGGATCGTCGACAATATCCCCTACACGGCGACCATGATCCCCGTCGTCGAAAACCTGGGCAGGAGCATGCCGATCATGCCGCTCTGGTGGTCGCTGGCACTGGGCGCTTGCCTGGGCGGCAACCTGACCCTGGTCGGCGCCGCCGCGAACGTCGTGGTCGCCAACCTGGCAGCGAAAAGCGGCCACCCGATCAGCTTCAAGCGTTTCCTCGGTTATGGCGCCGCCACCACCCTCCTGTCGCTCCTCCTCTCCACGGTCTATGTCTGGCTTCGGTACCTATGAGGCAGGTGAGTAGAATGAAACGATTCGTGCTGGTGGCTGCCGGTACCGTGTGTGTGGTCCTGGCGTTCGTCGGCATCCTCGTGCCGGTGCTGCCCACGACGCCCCTGTTGCTCCTGGCCGCGTTCTTCTATGCGCGCAGCTCGGAGCGCTTTCACCACTGGCTGCTGACCAACCGGCTCTTTGGCCGCTACATCTATAACTACCGGCACCACCGGGGCATGCGGCTGCGCGACAAGGTCGTCACGCTCACGCTGCTGTGGCTGATGCTCGGCTCTACGATCCTGTTCGCCGAGACGGCCTGGTGGCTGACGCTGATCCTGGTGTCCATCGGCGCCGGGGTCACAACGCACATCGTCCGCATCAAGACCCTCGGCCCGGCATCCAAAGCAGAGGTGACGGCCGACTCGCCCCTGCCTGACTCGCCCCTGCCTGAAGAAACGTAGCGCCGCGTGGTTGACAAACGCGCCACGTTCTGATAGAGTTACGCCGTCCGACACCATTGTGCGAGGTGCTGCCATGCTGAAAGGGTTTACACCTGACTCGTCGCTGCCGGCCCAGCCTGCCGGCTGGGACGAGGAACTCGGCTTTGAGTATCGCGAAGCGGATGCCTTCTGGATGGCGTGCTGGACCGCCGGCGGTGGCTGGGAGCCGGGCCGGCTCTACGAGCACCAGGGCGCGCGCTTTGAGCTGAGCCCGGGCGCCAACGTCTTTCAATACGGACAGGGCATTGTGGAGGGCCTGAAGGCTCGCCGCTCTGCCGGGGGGCCGGTGTCCCTCTTTCGTCCCGTCGACCACGCACGCCGTCTGCGCCAATCGGCAGCCTACCTGGCGATGCAGGCACCCCCTGTCGACGAGATTGTGCAGGCGGTGCAAGCCACCGTGCAGGCCAACGGGCGCTGGGTTCCCGCTTACGGCAGGGGCAGCCTCTACGTCCGGCCGGCGATCATTGGCAGCGGCACCGTCCTCGGCGTCCGGCCGGCAAGCGAATACCTCTTTTACGTCTTTACGTCGCCCGTCGGCGGTTACCTGGGCGGCGACCGGCTGCTCGTCCTCTCGGGCGTGCACCGCGCCGCGCCCCACGGCATCGGCACCGCCAAGGCAGCGGGCAACTATGCGGCCTCGCTGCGCCCACAGCAGATCGCCCACGAGCGCGGCTACGCCGATGTGTTGTACCTCGACGCGCGGGAGAGCCGCTACGTCGAAGAGCTGAGCGGCGCGACCTTTATGGTCATCCTCAAGGATGGCACCATGGTAGCCCCGAGCCTCGGGTCGATTCTGCCGGGGATCACGCGCGACTCGATCATCACCCTCGCCCGCGAGGTGTTTGGCTGGACTGTCGTCGAGCGGCGGCTGTCGCTCGACGAGGTGCTGCACGACGCCGCCGAGGCGTTCTACACCGGCACCGCGACCATCCTGGCACCCGTGACGACGATCAATGTGATGGGCGTGGATCACCCGGTCGGCACCGGAGAGGTCGGCGCGCGCGCCATGCAACTGCGCAAGCTGCTCGACCAGATCCAGGCGCGCGAGCAGCCCGACCTCTGGAGCTGGCTCGTCGACGTCCCCTGACGTCCCGGCCCGCCCGTTTTGCGACGGATTCAGCCGTGCTGTTCGTAGTGACGGCTTGGCCGTTTTTTCTCGACCAACACGATCCTGCGGAGGTAGCAGAGTGGCCAAAAAGAGCATCCACGATCTCTGCAAGATGAAAGAGCGCGGCGACAAGGCCGCCTGGCTGACCGCCTACGACGCCCCAACCGCCGCCTTTGCCGAGGCGGCCGGCCTCGACATGCTGCTCGTGGGCGACTCGCTCGGCATGTGCGTCTATGGTTTTCCGAACACCCTGCCCGTTACGATGGACATGTGCCTGGAGCACACGCGCGCGGTGCGGCGCGGCGCACACGACACCTTTATCATCGGCGACCTGCCCTTCCTCTCTTATCAGATCTCGCCCGGCGACGCTGTCCGCAATGCCGGGCGCTTTTTAAAAGAGGCGGGCGCCGACGCCGTCAAGCTCGAGGGCGGCGTGCGCGTCGCCGACAAGATCCGGGCGATCGTCGACGCGGGAATCGTCGTGTTCGGCCACATCGGACTGACGCCCCAGTCGTCGGGGCAGCTCGGTGGGTTCAAGGCGCAGGGACGCACATTCGAATCGGCGCGCCTGGTGCTCCAGGACGCGCTCGAGGTCGAGGCCGCCGGCGCCCACGCGCTGCTGGTCGAAGCCGTGGCACCGGAGGTGACACAGGTCATCCACGACCGGCTGTCGATCCCTGTGTACGGCATCGGCGCGGGCCCTCATTGCGACGGGCAGGTACTCATCGTGTCCGACGTGCTCGGACTCTTTGAAGCGTTCACACCCAAGTTTGTCAAGCGCTACGCCAACCTCGCCGCCGAGATCAAGCGCGCCATGGAGGCGTTTGCCGCCGACGTCCGGGACGGCACCTTCCCCGGCCCGGAGCACGTCTACAACATGCTGCCGGGAGAAGCGGAACGGATCGAGCTGTTGTGACAGGCCGGCGCCATGGCGCCGTGGCCGCGCTCTGCTGCCGAAAGCGCTGTCACCCCGGTCAGCCGCGAGGATTTGCTATTCGGCGCCAGTAGTTTGACAATCTCTTCTTCATCGTTTATGATCCTCCCCTGTCCCGTCCAACAGAATAAAGCAAGGAGGCTTCATGTCCGCACGCAAAGTAGTTTCCCTCATCGTCCTGGTGTGTCTCGTTGGCCTGCTGGTGCCGAACCTGTCGGTGACTGCGGCCAACCCCGCCCCCGGCGGCCCAACGCAGGTCGTCCAGGTGTCTGCCACTGAGATGGCTCAGGTGGAAGCGCTCAAGCTGGTGCCCTACCTCGGCCTCGACTATGGCAGCTACTACTGGCTCGAGCTCGGCAGCGCCGACTATGCCCGCCTCGCGGCCAGCCAGATCCCCTTTGTCTCGATCCCTGAGGCGGGCCAGCTCCAGGTGCAGGGCTATCGTTTCGACCCGGTGGCGCAGGGCGAGCCCGCCCTGTCGCCTGCCATGCGCGCGGACGGGAGCGGTCCCGGGCTGCGGCTGATCCAGCTCGCCGGCCCGGCGCAGGATGGATGGCTTGCCCGGCTCGAAACGGCCGGCCTGCAGCCCCTGCAATACTATCCGCACAACACGTACCTGGTGTGGGCCACCGCCGCACAGGCCGAAGGGGTCGAGAGCCTCGACTTTGTGCGCTGGCAGGGCGCCTTTCACCCTGGCTACAAGATCGCCAGGGAGCTGGACAGGCGGACCGGCCCCATTCAGAACGTCGACGTCATGTTCTACAACGACGGCCAGGTCGACGCCACGCTCGATGCCCTCACCGCATTGGGCGCGACGATCGTGAACAGCTATCCCTCGCAGCCCGACAGGGCGTTTTACGACGCCGTGGTCCAGATCGACGCGGGCGCGCTCGACGGCATTGCCCGGTTGGACACGGTGCTCTGGCTCGGCTATCTGAGCCCCCACCCAGCGCTGGACGACGAGATGTCGACCCAGATCATCGCCGGCAACTATGTGGGCGGCGTGCCGCAGACCGGTTACTTTGACTGGCTGGCGGACCTGGGCTACGACGGCAGCGGTGTCATCTGGTCGATCACCGACACGGGTGTCGACTATGATCACCCCGATCTGAACATCGTCGGCGGCTACACCTATCCCGGCTGCCCGGCGGGCGACGGGCCGGGCGATGACCCATCGACGGGCGGCCACGGCACGCACGTGGCCGGCATCACCGGCGGCGACGCGACCGGTGGATTCACCGACGCCGGTGGATTTTACTATGGCCTGGGCATCGCCCCCGGCTATAGCATCTTTGCCCAGAACCCGCTCTGCACGGGCACCGTGCCCTGGCCGCCTGCGGGCGGCTGGCAGGAGCTGAGCAAGCGAGGCGTGCTGGGCAGCGCCATCGGCGCCAACAATAGCTGGACCAGCGGCGAGGGGACCAACCACGGCTACCAGGCGACCGAGCGCACGCACGACTTTATGGTCCGCGACGGCAACTTTGATACGACCGCCGTGGCCGAGCCCTACATCCTCGTCTTTTCCGCC
>DATHUZ010000652.1:0-3056 GCA_035461725.1 Anaerolineae bacterium | reverse complement strand
CCGGCTCGAAAGGGAATGACGGGGCGGGGCGGGGGCCGGGTTCGGCCTGGGCCTTGCCTATCCGGGTGCGCGATCAGGTGATCGGCATCATTGACGCCCAGAAGCCGGAGGGCGCAGCGGCGTGGACGGCGGAAGAGCAGCAGGTGCTGGCGGCACTGGTCGAGCAACTGGGCGTGGCGTTGGAGAGTGCCCGCCTGTACCAGGACTCACAGCACCGCGCGGCACGTGAACGCTTGTTGGGCGATGTGGGGGTGCGTATTCGAGAGACGCTCGACATGGATACGGTGCTGCGCACGGCTCTCCAGGAGATCGGCCGGGCACTGGACCTGGCCGAGGTGGAGGTGCGCATGGCGACGGGGCAGGCGTATCAGTCGACAGGCACGTGACCGGCAGTAGGGGCGAGAAGGGGAGGGCTATGTCAGGAGTCGCGCTGACGGTGAGCAACGAGGAACCGAACCGAGGGGACGGCGGCCAGATTGGCGACCAGATTCCCGGCCTGGGGGTCGATCCTGGGCTGATCTGGAGAACGCAGCTCTTGCGCCGCTTGATCGTGGGCCAGACGATCGCTGTTTCTGTGCTGACGCTCATGGTGACGGTGGCGGGGCTGGTGGCACCCGAGCAGGGCACGCTGGCGCTCGCGCCCCTGGGCGTCATCGCCGCGCTGGTAGGTTTGATAGCCTATTGGCTGTTGAGCAGGGAGCGCTGGGCGCCGGCCAGCTATGTTTTCCTGCTGGGCACGGCTGTGGCGATCACGTCCAACGTCTTTGTTCGCGGGTTTCAGGATGTCTCGGCGATATACTATCTCTGGCCGATTATGGGGGCGGTTTTCCTGCTGGGGACCCGGGGCGGGATGGCCGTGACGGGGGCATCGGCGCTCCTCTACCTGGGGCTGGTGGTGCTGCAGAGCCTGCGCCTGTTGCCGGTACCCCTGCCGCTAGATGCAGAGGCGCAGGCAGCTTTTACTGTCACTTCGCGGCTGCTGATGTTCTTGTTACTGGCGTTCCTGGGCATCCTGATCAGTCAGAGCCTCGACCGCGCGTTGGGACAGGCACGTGACACGGCGCAGAGATGGAGGGATCTGAGCGCGACGCTGGAGCAGCGTGTGACCGACCGCACACGTGAGCTGGAACGACGGACGGAATATTTGCAGGCGACCGCGGACGTGTCGCGTGCTACGGGCTCGATCCTCGACACGGAAGAGCTGGCCAAGCAGGTGGTCGAGATGGTGCGCCGCCGATTCAACCTGTACTATGTGGGCCTGTTTATGATCGACCATGCACAGGAATGGGCCATCTTGAAGGCCGGCACAGGCGCGGCGGGCAGGGCGATGGTCGAGCGGGGCCACCGTATCCGCGTGGGAGAGGGGATGGTGGGCTGGACCGTGGCGCACGACCAGGCGCGCGTCGCGCAGGCCGGGGAGGAAGACACCCCGGGCAGTGGCTGGGGCATGCGCCTGGCCACCCCGGAATTGCCCGAAACGCGGTCAGAGGCCGCGCTGCCACTCCGATCGCGCGGGCGCGTGTTGGGGGCACTCACAGTGCAGCACGTTGAGCCGGGTGTGTTTGATGAGAGCAGCGTGGCCGTGCTGCAGACGATGGCCGACCAGGTGGCGTTGGCACTCGATAATGCACAACTCTTTACGGCCAGCCAGGAGGCGCTGGAGGGGGTACAGCAGGCTTATGGCGAGATGAGCCGCCAGAGCTGGGTAGAGTTGCTGAGCAGATGGCAGCAGAAGGGTTATCGCTACGCAGCCGAGCAGGTTAGCGAGCTCGTGGGAGAGGTGAGCCCGGAGATGTATGAGGCGGAGCAGACCGGGCAGATGGTGGTCGGCACCCGAAGCGACGGGGTGGAGGACAGGCCGGCGGTGGCGGTGCCTCTGAAGGTGCGTGACACGATAGTAGGCGTGATGGGGTTCCGCAAAAAGGCGGGTGGGGGCGACTGGAGTCAAGAGGAGCGCCAGGTGCTGACGGCGTTGGTGGGGCAGCTAGAAGTGGCACTGGAGGGCGCGCGACTCTACCAGGACACACAACGGCGCGCTGCGCATGAGCGGTTGCTAGGCGAGGTGACGGCGCGCGTGCGCGAGACGCTCGATATCGAGACCGTGATGAGGACGGCGGCGGTCGAGATCCGCGAGGCACTGGGGCTGCCCGAGGTGGCGGTGCGCCTCCTCCAGGTGGCACCTGCGGTCGACGGGAGAACGGCGGCGGCACGAGACAACAACGGCGGTGCCACGAGCGGCGGGTAGCGCAGGTGGCTGGAGGCGGATATGTCGCTGGTTGAGAGACGAGATACGAACGGTGTAGACACGCGCCTGGTCGACGGGCTGATGCTGTTCATGGCCCTGGTCAGTGCGGGCATGGCGGGTTTTCAGGTCTACACCTACTATACGACCTGGATGTGGCAGTCGTTGGTGGTGGCGGCAGGCTCGTTCGCCGCACTGGTACTCATCGGCGCCGCGTACTGGGTCAAGCGTCGCGGGCGGACCACCGGGCACGACGAGAGAGCGGCGGCCGGTTTTCTTCTGATCGCGGCAGTATTGTCTGCGTATGGCAGTGGCGAGCTTGCGTTCACGGGCAGCACGCTCCTCTTTATCGTCGGGGGCGGTCTGTCGCTCTTGCTGGTTGCAGCCCTTTTCTTTCAGAGATGGGCGCGGGTTTGGGTCGCGGCGATGGCGGTCTATGCGCTGGTACTGGCGGCAATCAATCTCCTGGAGCCTTTCACTCGCTTTGATGTCACCTCGAGCTCGACCCTCACGGTGCAGGTGCTGCTGGCCGTACTCGTGGGCACCTTTTTCTGTGTCTGGTTCCTGGTGCGCGCGATGCTAGGTGCAGGGACGATCCGCACACGGCTGCTGGTTTCGTTCGTGAGCCTGGTGCTGCTGCCTGTGGTGGCGGTGGGGATCGCGACGGTGGTTGGTGGGCTGAGGAGTGACAGGCAGCAGGTGATCAATCAGTTGGAATCGGTGGCGATTCTCAAAGACGCCGAGATCAAGCCGTGGGTCGACGATCTGCACTCGGACCTGGCGCTGGCGCTGTTGGGAGATGAGGTGATGCGCC